>SFBI01000081.1 GCA_007095845.1 Microcystis aeruginosa Ma_MB_S_20031200_S102 | reverse complement strand
ACACTGAAGAACTGATGCAAAAATATAGAGATTTGCCAATGGATTTAGCCGACGCATCTTTGGTTATTTTAGCAGAAGAATTAGGTTCAGGTCAAATTCTTTCCGTTGATTATCGAGATGTGAATACCTATCGTTGGAAAAATACTGAGCCATTTCAAATAAAACTGGCTGAAATAAGTTATCAAGAATGGTTAAAAAATCAAGGAGAATAACAAAATGAGTGATTTTGAAAAAAGTAATAGTAATATTTTCGCTCATCTTGGCGACCCAGAAGCCGAACAAACTTTAGTCCGCGCTCAAATTCTATCTCGGATTATTGATATTGTCAATGAACGGAACTTCACGGAAGCTGAAACAGCAGAAACTTTAGGAATATCAAAACTAGAAGCATCTCAATTAATCAAGGGAAAACTGAGTCAATTTTCTCTTGAAGATTTGTTTCATATTCTCAACGCTCTTGATAAAGATGTTGAAAAATTCTTAAGCCGAAAGTTGATGCTCAAGTCGCTAAAATTCGGGTGTTAATAGAACTATAGTGTTTTCAAATGAAACTTTGAAAAAATCTCGAAACATACCTATTTTCAGGAGTTAATATGAATAAACACCAAACAACAGCCGATGGTTTACAAATTCTTTACCAACGTTATTATGCTAATAATCCAGAATGTCAATTAGAATTAGAAAAGGTTCGTATTGATGACGAAGTAGCCAGAAAAATATTTAAGATTAAGGAAACACATCATCTTTCAACAAAAGCTTTAGCAGAATTAATTAATACTGATGAATCTATTATTGAAGCCTTAGAAAATGCTGACTATGAAGGAAACTCTTTTTTGTTGCTAAATCTCATCGCTACAGCCCTAAAAATAAAGGTTAAATTTTAATTAGTTTCAGACTAATTGTTTCAGTAATTTGCTACAACGAGAATAAGCTGTCGCGCATTTAAACAATGACAATGATCAACCTAGAAACAATTCAAGAAGATATTGCGTCTCTTCCCCTCGACGCACAACAGACTATTCTTGAACTTGTAGATATTCTAAAAAAACGATATTCTCTCAAGCAACAGGAAATGAAAGAGCAGGGAACAGAAGATTGGTCTGACTTTATTGGTTGTATAGAAGCTGAACCAGACCTTTCGCAAACCACTTCCCCACTTCATAATTCATAATTCATAATTCCCCCTCCCCACTTCATAATTCATAATTCCCCCCCCACTTCCCCACTTCCCCACTTCATAATTCATAATTCCCCCTCCCCACTTCCCCATCACCCCACTTCATAATTCATAATTCATAATTCATAATTCCCCCTCCCCACTTCCCCACTTCCCCACTTCATAATTCATAATTCATAATTCATAATTCCCCCTCCCCACTTCATAATTCATAATTCATAATTCATAATTCCCCCTCCCCACTTCATAATTCATAATTCATAATTCATAATTCATAATTCATAATTCATAATTCATAATTCATAATTCCCACACCCCACACCCCACACCCCATCACCCCATCACCCCATCACCTCACACCCATCCCTAAGCGCCGCAATTCCGGAGATTATATAAAAAAACACCCAGAACAATCGAGGTGATGGACAATACTAAAGGTTGTGTAGGTCATCAGAAAAGCCCTTTCAGGGTAAAATACTATGAAACTAGCGTCACGAGTCAATCAAGTCACCCCCTCCCTTACCCTAGCTATCGACTCTCTGGCCAAGGAAATGAAGAGAAACGGCGAAGATGTTTGTAGTTTTAGCGCTGGGGAGCCAGATTTCGACACACCCACTCACATCAAAGCTGCTGCGAAAAAGGCCCTCGATGAGGGAAAAACTCGCTATGGACCGGCTGCCGGAGAACCGGGGTTAAGAAAAGCCATCGCCGAGAAATTGCTGCGGGATAATCAACTAGCATACAATGCCGATAATGTCATCGTTACCAATGGCGGTAAACAGTCTCTCTACAATCTAATCATGGCTTTAATTGAAGCCGGGGACGAAGTAATTATTCCCGCACCCTACTGGTTGAGTTATCCTGAAATGGTGACGTTAGCGGGAGGAACATCGGTTATAGTGAACACTAGCCTAGAGAATCACTATAAAATCACCCCCGAACAGCTAGAAGCCGCAATTACACCGAAAACTAAATTATTTGTTTTCAATTCTCCCTCTAATCCCACTGGCATTGTCTATACTCCCGAAGAAATCGCAGCTTTAGCCAAAATTGTGGTTGAAAAGGATATTTTAGTGGTTTCTGATGAAATTTACGAGAAAATCCTCTATGATGGCGCGATTCACCGCAGTATCGCTTCTTTTGGCCCAGAAATCTTTCAGCGCAGTATTATTAGTAATGGTTTTGCTAAAGCTTTCTCGATGACGGGGTGGCGCGTCGGTTATGTGGCAGGACCGGTGGAAATTGTCAAGGCTATGACTAAGATTCAAGGTCATAGTACCTCCAATGTCTGCACTTTTGCTCAGTACGGTGCGATCGCTGCTTTGGAGAGTCCCCAAGATTGCATCGAGGAAATGGTCAAAGCTTTTAGCGATCGCCGACAGTATATTTTAGAACGAGTGCGATCGCTCCCTAAACTCAATTGTCCTACTCCCAACGGTGCTTTTTATGTGTTTATCGATATTAGTCAAACTGGTTTAAAATCCCGGGATTTTTGTCAGAAACTCCTCGAAACCCAAAAAGTAGCTGCTATCCCCGGTATTGCTTTCGGTGCCGATGATTGTATTCGTCTTTCCTATGCTACAGACCTAAAGACGATTGAAAAAGGATTTGATCGCATTGATCAGTTTATCAGCACTTTGTAGGATGATTACTTTGTCTGTTAGGGTGAATTGTGTTCACCCTTTTTTTGGGTTTTAACAGCCAATTAGCTCTAATACTAAATCCTTTGGCTCTCCCGGGTTTGGTGGGTAAAATGGGTTCTAAGATACGGTCTTGCGGACGAGTGCGTGGAACGAACCACAGAGACACAAAGGACACAGAGATCGATCGCTACTATATAAGTTAAACTTATTATACAAAGAATAAGACTGAAGTGCGAAATATGGGGTTAAATGAAACGGCCCTACCCCTGAACGGTTATAAATTTTTGTTAACATATTATCTACTGGAAAACCATAAATGTTAAGATTGCTGTCAATTTCTGATCTGAATTTTTACTATATGAGAGCAGTACAACCCAGCCAAACAGAGCCTGTTATTGTCGCTCAGTCTTCCCCTGATCCTTCCCGATCAAATTCACCGCCAAGTAACGGCAGTTTCTCTTTAGTGCCGATAGGACTGACTGTTGTAGTCACCTTGATGCTGGTTGCTTTGTGGTCACAAAAAGATAAAATTATTGGAGGTTTAAAGGCATGGACTGAACCAGACTCAGACACGATTCGATCCCAAGAATTTGCTGTTGATATAGAAGTATCAAATATTCGTACTCAGGATTATTTACGAGCCAATGTACAAGCGACAATTTATGTCTATATTGCCGACACAAAAGAAGACAACCAAAAGGCTCAAAAATTTTTGGTAGAAGAAGACAGTATTTCAACCGTAGCCGTAGAGAAAGCTGTTAAAAAACGCGCCGAAACGGCCCTACGAGGAAGTGCCAGTAAACATACATTAGACTATCTGCATACAAATCGCACAGAGGTGGGAAAAGAGGCTACAACTATACTTGGTAACTGCCTAAATCCTCTAGGATTAACTGTTAGAGACCTAGTTATTGGTGAAATTGAAGAAAGTGCCAACTACGCTCCTAACAACTATTTCGATGCTAAAGCAGTTGAAGCTCGAACAAAAGTTATTCAACCAGCAATTCTGGCAACTCGCACGGAAGAGTTAGAGACGGAAAAAAAAATACGAGAACAAGAATTAGAGAAAGGCAGAGATATAAGGCTAAAGGAATTAGAGATAGGGATTTATCTGGAAGATGAAGAGGTTAAACATCAAGAAATATCTTTGAAAAATTTAGAAACACTAGAAAAAGTCGAAAAAAGGAAGACTGATCATGAGCTAATTATAGAAAAATACCAAAATGAAAAAGAAAAAGAACTACAGGAGGCGATTGAAACCTCTGAATTGGCTTTAAAGAAAAAGCTGGAAATTGCTGAGTTAAACGACAAAAAAGAGCTAGAATCACTCAAACACAAAACAGAGATTGAAATTCAAAGTAACAAGCTCTTACAGGACACAAAATTAATTGAAGAAAATAAAACTTTTCGCTTAAAGCAAGCAACAGTCAATCAAGAAATAGAAACGGGAGAAATTGCTGCAACCATCTCGATTATTAGTAAAGAAAAAGAACGGCTGGAAACAGAAATAGAACGCGCCCAAGCAGAAGAAGCTGTTACTACAGCAATTGAAAAAGCCCAAGCAGAACGCCAGAAGCTGCAAGCGGAAATAGCCGCAGAGTCAGTGGAGAACGAAGCAAAAACTATCGAACGTTTGGCAGAAGCAGAAGGCAAGCGTTACCATCTCATACCGGCTACGGATGCCGATCGCACGGCTCAAATGATTCGGGAGTTAGCACCTCAATTAATGGAAAAATTACCCCAGGTTGTTGAAATTGCCAAAGCATTAGCACCCCAAGCAGGGATTTTGGGAGACTCTAATATCTATACTTTTCCCAATGGAAATGGAGAAGAGATTAACAAGTTGATGCTTTCCACCAGTGGTATGTTACTGATCCAATCTTTACTAAATGGTAAGTTAGGAGATTTATTAGGTAAATCGCTCCGCTCTTTGAATAACGATAGCAACAACGGACAGGATAATTCTGACGAATAAATAACAGCGAGATTGAGTCATCTAAGCCCATTAATACCCGCCAATAAAACTAATTTTTCAACAGTAAACAAACTGAGTTTTGGAGTCTAAGTTCATGAACAAAGCAAAACAAAAACCTCCCCTAACATTTCCCCCCTTTCCCAAGACTACTAATTTCATTCTTACTTTTTTATTAGGACTTGGTATGGCTCTTGGCTTTGCTAAGTTAATCAGTTTTACAAGTTTTGCGAGTAACAATGGCACCAAAATTAGCGGTTTGCAAGGTTACTTACAATGGTTCAATGGCATAAATACTATCTATCTAAGTCTGGTATTGGCTGGGGGATTAGGCGGGTTACTTTACTCCATATTGCTTGACGGCGAGTTAGAATTGCCGTCTTGGAGTAAGAAAAATCCCAATAATCTCAACCCCGGCTTTTTGGGAGAAATTTTTGTTGGCATAGGTGGGTCACTTATCGCCTATCAGTTCTTACCCCAGGAACTTAGAAAACCTGGCGATCCAGGCTTGGAAATCACGATTTTTGTCACTGGATTGGTGGGCGGCTACGGTGGTAAAGCCATCCTAGATGCGGCATTAAAGAAGGTAATTAACCGTATAGAAACGGCTGACCTGGCCAAAGAGAAAGCAGAATCTCAGGCAAAAGAACTCGAACAAAGAAAGCACATCCTCGATCTAGTCAACCTACAGATTCAAGAAGGGCTAAATTTATCCGAATTATCAGAACTCCAAGAGAAACTTGAAGCCGCTAGTGAGAATGTTAAAGAACGTGCTTTTAATCTTGCCCATGATGCCCGTAGCTTAGGAAGAAGAACTCTAACGTTTAAAGATCGGGTCAATAGAACAATTCCGATTTTTGAGGCTCTGGTAGCCAGTGATGACAATAATCCCTCCTATAATGCAGAGTTAGGTTATGCTTATATCAGTTCACAGCCTCCTGATTTAAACCAAGCCATCTCCTATCTCGATCGCGCCATCGAACTACGAATACCGGGGGCATCAACGGAGGGAGATAGCTGGAAGTACGAAATGAATCGGGCGATCGCTAGAATTGGCCTTGGCAATTCTCAATCAAGGGATGATATCTTAAAAGATTTGTTTGCTGTTGAGCAGCGGAAAGGACTAGCACAAGCTATTGACGAGTATGAAAGGGATGGAGTAGATGGGGGAAATAATTCCATAAAAAACTGGCTGATCCAAAATCAAGATTGGGTAAGTCAACAGACTAACGGGAAAGCTTTACTGGATAAAATTCAACTTTCTGCGGTGGCGAAACCTGTCACCTCAACCTTATCAGTAACCCAGAATCGGGCAGATTTGGTCGTTGCTCCCCCCAATACAAAGATTAAAGCAACCATTAAAACCTATCTGAAAAAGCAACCCATTGATTCATCACAACTCGGTGAAAACGAGAAAAAAGAAGTTCCCGTGGGTACAGAGTATAAAATCCTCAAGCATTCACAAGAATCTGATGGACATTATCTCGTTGAATTAGACTACGGCCAGGGAATTTGGTATATTTGGTCAGATCACTGGTACTTACCCTGGGAAGACAAAATACTATCATCTGTTCCCCAGTCCAGTAAAAATGGTTCAGCGCGGGAAGCCATTGACCAATTATCCAGAATTTCTGCCATCTCCTCAACAAATAGAGGAACCCTCAAAGCCGCAGCCACCCGCTCAATTCAAAGATCAGCTACAGCTACAAAGGTAGAACCCGAAAATTGGCTCATTGCGCCCCCCAATACCATCATCAAGGCAACTACTAAAACCTATCTGAAAAAGCAGCCTATTGATTCATCACAACTCGGTGAAAACGAGAAAAAAGAAGTTCCTGTGGGCAGAGAGTACAAAGTCCTCAAGTATTCAGAAGAAATTGACGGACATTGCCTAGTGGAGTTAGACTATGGTGCTGGCATTTGGTATCTTTGGTCGGATCATTGGCATTTACCCTGGCAAAAATCTAGCAAAGACAATGGCCGATCATCTGTATCCGCGCCAGAATCAATTCAGCATCAAGGCGTTAATCTTGTCACTCGTCAGCAAGCTGAGTCTGTCTATGGACGTAAAATGAGTGATAAACAATTCAATGACTTAAACTCTTGTTTACAGCGATTTGAAATTAATACAGTGCCACGAGTCAGACATTTTCTCAGCCAAACAGCCCATGAATCAGGAGGACTGCGTTGGATGGAAGAAATTGCCAGTGGTAGTGCTTATGAAGGTCGCCGTGATTTAGGAAATACCTCTCCCGGTGATGGTCGTAAATATAAAGGTGCTGGTGTTATTCAATTAACAGGACGGCATAATTATCAGAAATTTGCTGACTTTATAAAGGATCAAAACGTGATGCAGGGACATAGCTATGTTGCTCAGGTTTATCCTTTTACCAGTGCTGGATTTTGGTGGAAGAATAATAACATGAATGCTCTTTGCGATCGGGGTGGAACTGTTAAAGAGGTAACAAAAAGGGTTAATGGTGGTTATAATGGACTATCGGATCGTCAACGTTATTACGATAAAGCTTGTCAAGTTATCAAACAATTACCTTCTACATCTTTACATACGGAAGAGTTAGCCGCAAAGCCCGAAACAGGCAAGGCAGCCACAGAATCTAGCGATCAGGTTAGCAAAGTCGAAGTGGTTAGGGAAATGCCCAAAATTTTGACTCCGAAAGATGTAGATTGGAGTGATATGTCCACCCATTTAACCCCCCATTTCACTCTAGGAGAAAACTTACGAAACGACCCCCGACGCATTCCGCACGACACCACTTTGCAAAATAACATACTCACGATTATGCGAGAGTTGGAGAAGATTCGCACTGACTACGGGAAGCCCATTATCATCACTTCTGGGTATCGCCCTGAGCAAATCAATCGTGCTGTGGGAGGCGTAAGTAACTCTCAGCATATCCGAGGAACTGCGGTCGATATTTGCCCTGCTCATGGAGATGTGTTTGAATTTCAAAAGTGGGTAGATCAACACTGGTATGGTGCCTTGGGTTGGGGGGCAAAAAAGGGCTTCGTTCATATTGATTGTCGCAATGGAAAGGGATGGAAAACTGGAGGCGAAAAAGGTGTCAGATGGAACTATTGATGCCATGTAAAACTTTATAAATACACCCTTAGGAGGATGCTTAAATGACAGTCACAACCATCGGCAGAGTACCAATTACGGAACCCGGACCATTACTCGATCCATTCCTTAAAGATGATAATGCTTTAATTGCTGCTGCCGAAGATTTTACAGTCTCTATAAATACTATTTCACATCAACTTTATAGTAAGTATAGAGAAGAGTATAAAGCTGGACAATGGGGTAATGATTATTTTGCTGTAATGAGTCAGATAGGATTAGGAGATATAGAAAAACCTATCATTAAAGCTCACTACCTCAATCACATTAATAATATGAATAGACTGACCCATGATTTACTTACTACTTGGGCAGAAAATGTAGCGATTATTGAAGATTTTCAAAAAGATCCTAAAAAAGCTGAAAGATTATATTTATCATTTAGTAGTTTTTGTCAAGGATTGGGAGACTCAACATTAGATCAAGTGACAGGAGCATTACAAGAAGTTGTTCGTGAAGTAGGCGGCACTTTTCCCCTTCTCGTTCCTTTTACAGCTTTAGGAACAGCAGCTTTAGAAGGAGTCAATAATATTCTCAAAACCATACTAGATGCGGAATTTAGACCTCAAGTAAAAACTGTAGAATTTGCTTTTTATCCCGGCGATCAGAACCGCCTTCCCAACATTGGTGAAGCTCCCTTACAGACAGGAGCATACGCCTTTTTCTTTGAAGAAGTTGAATTAGAATCCCTACAAATGGAACGGGATGGTACTATTACTTCAACTCGTAATGAACCGGTAAGTCCCTATATTGTTGTTAATATCAAAAAAGGAATTACCTTAGCACCGGGTCAAATTGAGAAACACTTGGCAACGGAAGTCTTGGAGACTTACAATAAATCTTATGGCAATCAACTCAATGCGGGAAATACATCTGGCAGTTATTTTAGTGCTTTAGAAGAACTGGGTAAAACAATACGCTTATCGACAGCTACACAACGATATTTTGAATTGCGAGGAAAAGGAGACCAACTCACTGAAAGTGAAACACAACGCCTGCAATTCTTATATACTTACTTGAAAGAAAATTTAATCAGTTTTGATTAAACGATTAATCCTGCCATGAACCACTTTCTTCAAGTAAAAGCTTGCCGTTTTTATAAATTCTTATTATACCACTTTCTGTGACAAAGTAGCGATAATTTCTATTAATAAACTCGTAGCCGAGAAATTGACAGGGAGTAACCCTATCTGAACACAAACGATAAACAGTTCTCCCAGTAAGTTTAATGGATTCTGCGGTTCTTAAACTTGTTCCAGTGTAGGAGACATTGTTGCACACTACCTCTCCTTCAGGACAATTTCTAGTAATCTTGACAATAAAATTTCTCGTTTGTAAGGTTTCTGCAAGAGTTGTTTTACCCCAAAACAAGCAGATAAACAATAAAAACAGAGTTCTCATCAAGAAATTTGGCTTAAACCTAACAAAAAATAATCCCATACTTTAATTCCAGTAGCCAATAAATATCTCTCTGTGTTCTCCCTGTCTCTGGGGTGACATTTGCACCCCAGAGACACAACTACTTACTTAGCAAATTTCCCCTTACCTTGCCACAATTCACCCTCAGCCTTGCGCCGTCGCAGCAGACCTTCATGGACATTGGAACCTGGATTAGAGTAGAGTTCTAAAATCTTAGGTACGTCATTCCATCGCTTATCTCGCAAAGCAGAAGTGATAGAATTAAAACCGGGATTACCGTAGAAATAATCACCCAAATTATAGGCAAACGAAATCAAGGCTGAACGCTGATTATCATTCATCTCATTCCAATAAGGAATTGAAGCAGCTAGGTGATTTACGGTGTTTTCAAGATCGTGGGATAAATAACTCTGAGCGGTTGCTAAAGTGATATTTGGATCGCCAAAACGAACAGGTTTGCCATTAGGATACCGAGTTGTTCCAATCCCAATCGTCGCCACTCCTACGCCATCATCATAAACATGAGGAACAAAACCTTCAAACTCAGTTATAATCTGAACTGCTTGTTCAGGAACTTTACTATTGCTTTCTACTCGGTCCATAGACTCTGGAATAGGAGACCAATCTTTTTCAAAGATATACCAGACACCAGCCCCGCTACTCAGGGTTACTTTTAAATGTCCGTTAGGTGCAGATTCCACCCTGTCGATACTGATGGTTTGTCCGGCTTTGTAAATCTTTTTCTCAGTATCGGGTAGCTTACTGGATTGTTCTGTCGATTTCTTGATCGCAGTGTCGTGAAGTGCTGTCAAAGTTGCTATTGCCATAAATGGACCTCTAAACTTATCTGCTGACAAAACAATGTTAATCTATTTGGCTCTTCGTTGCTTGGTCTGGTTCGATAGGGTAGCATAAATTGACTAAATCCTTATCTGGCAAGAGATTTAATTGATTAGTTCGCTCTAGATCAAAAACAATTGACAAAAATCGTCCAATGTCTTTCTCTATAAGGGTTCCATCTCTTATAACCCCCGTCCATTACATAACACAAACCGAAGA
>SFBI01000080.1 GCA_007095845.1 Microcystis aeruginosa Ma_MB_S_20031200_S102 | reverse complement strand
TTGAGCATCAATTCGATCGACATTAAAACCCGGACGGCATTGCGACTGGTGACTAAACCATAAATTCCGATACAAAATAAAGCCGCCGCTAATAACAAATAATACTCTAACTGAATCTGCATGATACCTCTTTTTTGGGTCTTATTTAGGGGCGGTTAATTCTCTAGGTCGTTCGGGTAATGTTAAAGCTGTGGCCGTAGGTTCTTCAGCTTTTAGGGTGGGGATAAGGTCACGACGAGCTAAAATAATTGCTCCGACCATGGCCATTAATAATAGCACGGAAGCTAATTCAAAGGGTAGCAGGAAATCACTAAAGAAATGCTTACCGATTTCTACTAAAGTATTAGTTACTACGGCGGGAGAAGTGCTAGAAATTGACCAAGGTGTGATTAAAACCATCGTCGATAACAGCACAAATAAACCCACACAAACTAAAGCAGTAGATGCCTGACGAATCCAACGTTTAGGAATATCAGAAAAGTCCTCTTGCTTGTTAACAAGCATAATAGCAAAGAGAATTAAAACGTTAATCGCACCCACATAAATTAGAATTTGTGCCGCCGCTACAAAATCAGCATTTAGTAAGAGATATAAACCCGAAATGCTGATAAAAACACCACCCAATAAAAAGGCGGAATAAACGATATTAGATAATAGTACCACGCCCAAAGCTGTCCCGATTACTAGGGCTGCTAAAATGCCAAAAGATACTATTTGAACGCCCTCGGCTAAATTCACAGTAGTTTCATCTCCTTTTATGTTTGAGAGTTATTAATTATTAGTTATCAGTTATCAGTTATCAGTTATTACTGTTAAATTTCCAACTCCTGACGGCTGATAGCTAACTGCTAATTAATCAGTAATTTCTTCTGGACGTTTACCAGCGCGTTGACTACCGGCGGGTAAATCGTGGGGTTCGATGACACCTTTAGGCAGATAACCTAATTCCCTCAGAGGTGTTACCATCGGGTCTTGGGTAACTTTGTAGGGTAAACGGCCTAGGGCGACGTTATCATAGTTTAATTCATGACGATCATAGGTCGCTAGTTCGTATTCTTCGGTCATCGATAGGCAATTAGTCGGACAGTATTCCACACAATTACCGCAGAAAATACAGACCCCAAAATCGATACTGTAGTGTTTGAGTTCTTTCTTTTTAATTTCCTTGTTAAAAGTCCAATCCACTACGGGTAAATTAATCGGACAAACTCGCACACAAACTTCACAAGCGATACATTTATCGAACTCAAAGTGAATTCTGCCCCGATAACGTTCCGAGGGAATTAACTTTTCGTAGGGATACTGGACGGTAATCGGACGACGACGCATATGATCGAAGGTAACGGATAAACCTTCGCCGATGTATTTCGCCGCTTGAATGCTACCTTTGGCGTAATCGCTGACTTGTTTGAGGATGTTAAACATGATGGTCAGAGGGGTAGTGGGTTAAAAGGGCAAAAAAGGAAATTAACCGCCAAAAGCAAAGGGAAAAGCTAGTTTTAGGGCGGCGGTAAGTAGTAGGTTAACTAAAGATACCGGTAGGAGGAATTTCCAGCCTAAATCGAGTAATTGGTCAATGCGAACCCGGGGTACGGTCCAACGCAAGAGAATGGCGATGAAGATGAGGAAATAGGCCTTTAATACTGTCATCGTAATCCCTAGGGAAGCGGTGATAATTTGTAGCCAGGGATTGGTTTCACTGACTCCCAACCAGCCGGCCACAGCATTGACGGGGATAGGAAATTCCCAACCACCAAGATAAAGGACGGCGAAAACTAGGGCCGACAGCACCAGGTTAACGTAGGAACCCACATAAAAAAGAGCGAATTTCATCCCCGCGTATTCGGTTTGATAACCGGCGACTAATTCTTCCTCCGCTTCCGGTAAATCGAAAGGCAGACGTTCACACTCAGCTAAAGCGGCAATCCAGAAAATCAGAAACCCCACTGGTTGGCGCCAGATATTCCAGCCTAAAATGCCATAACCGGATTGTTGTTCGACAATATCAATGGTACTGAGACTATTAGACATCATCGCGATCGCTAATACCGATAAAGCCAAGGGAATTTCATAACTAATCGATTGCGCCGCCGCCCGCAGGCCTCCCAGTAAGGAATACTTATTATTTGAGGCATAACCCGCCATTAATAAGCCAATGGGGGCAATACTGGACAAGGAAATCCATAAAAAGATACCTACGTTTAGGTCAGTAATCAGCAGATTTTGACCGAAGGGGACGATGAGATAGGAGACAAACACCGGCATCACCACCAAAATTGGCCCGAAGAGGAATAACCAAGGATCGGCCTTAGCGGGGACGACATCTTCTTTAAAAACTAATTTCAGACCGTCGGCGACTGGTTGTAAAACGCCCAAGGGTCCTGCGTATTCGGGCCCGATACGCTGTTGGACGGCGGCGGAAATTTTTCTTTCTAACCAGACGCACACTAAAACCCCCACTGTGGCGGCTATAATCATCAGGAACATGGGTAAAGGCATCCAAATCGCTTTAGCCAGTCCTCCACTTAATCCCAAGTCTGTTAGGGATTTAATGAAACTTTCTTGTAAATCTATGCCTTGATTCATATTTGGCGATCGCTGTACTGTCAATAGTTCGGCATGGTCTGAAGATTTTTAAGCAAATCTTATAGCCTAGTATACAGTTAGTCGGTCTGAGGGTTATCAGTAAAGTGAGAAAGGCTTCAACTCATTAGCAGCCAAGAGAGTCAAGCAATCTTGATTCCCCGTCCGAGAATAGGTATTAGTCAATAGTTAAACTCTGAATCTATCAATGTTCCCCTCTGTTTCTTAGCGCCGACAACCTCAGTTAGTTACCAATTATTCACAGGAAAAAAATCTAGTTAAGTAGCTGGTTATAATTAAATTAAAAATGGATTTTAGGTTCGATCCCCCCTGCCCCCCTTGATAAGGGGGGTGCCGATAGGCGGGGGGATCCCCCTTGATAAGGGGGGTTTCTGATAATTTTTAACGCCTATCTACTTAACTTATCGTTTAGGCAATGAAAGCAGCCCGCTTGAATCTGTCTTCCTCTTTGTGTTCTTTGTGCCTTTGTGGTTTATCCCCTCCAGCCAATCCGACTGTTAAAATCCAGTTATCGAGCGTTTCTCGCCAATCGCCGCTATTTTTTCTGATAAGCCGCCTGTAGGTCTTGAATCGAAAACAAAGCTTGAAACTGTATTCCCTGAGATTGGTAAAATTCCGCCCCTCCTTGCTCTCTATCCACCAAAGCAATGATTAAATCTACTTGATAACCCGCATTGCGTAATCTTTCTACCGCTACCATGGCACTTTTCCCCGTTGTCACCACATCTTCGAGGACAACCACCGCAGCACCAGGGTTTAAAGTCGGCCCCTCGATATAAGCCATAGTACCGTGACCTTTTGCCTCTTTGCGGACGATTAAGGCTGGAATAGGGCGATTTTCGTAGGCAGATACCACACTAACGGCGCTGACAATCGGATCTGCTCCTAGGGTTAATCCTGCCACCGCTTGGGTGTCTGGAGGCAGTAGAGACAACAATAAACGCCCCACGGCTAAAGCTCCCTCCCCAGTCAGGGTAACTTGTTTACCGTTGATATAGTAGCTGCTTTTTTGTCCTGAGGACAGGGTGAAATCTCCCTCTCGATAGGCAAGACGGACAAGAGCATCGAGGAGAAATTGACGCAGGGAAGCAGTATCGAGATTCGCTACCGAGGAATTAGCCATATTTTCAGGATTAGGAGCCTGATTGACTCCAAAATTTCGGTTACAATTAAGCCAAAAGTCATTATATATTGACTCGATCGCTAGTATTGATTTCTTTCTCATCCCATTGACGCGATTTTTTAATTAACCCTATCCCTGTGAGGAGATTTTTACCCATGCGCGCTAAGTTTTTACTTCCTCCCCTGTTTTGTTTAACTGGTTTAGTCTGGTTGAGTTCGTCTAATGCGATCGCCCAAACTCCACCCGCCACCAATCCTGCACCGGTAAAAACCCAACAATTGCAACTTGTCCCCTCTCCCGATACGGCGGTAGGATTTAATAATATCCCCGGTTTGTTTAACCGCGCTGTTAATAACAATACGGGTCGTTTCTACGACTATACCAGCATTTTAGGACAGTTCAACTCTATTTTTGGTTGGCGTACTTTTATGCAAGGTTCCTATTTCGATAATCTGATTACCCGGGATGCCAAATTAACCGAAACTTTATACTATGATGTCATGCAACAGCAACAGTCTGGGCCGTTAATTCGCACCCGAGATTTACCCAATCCCTTCGATACTTCCCTACAGGAAAATCCCAGTTATTTAAGTCCAGGGGGATTTTAATCCCCCTGAGAAGCTATACTCTCACCCATTTGGCAATATCAAGGGTTTTGTCATAACGATAGCTCATGCCATCATTAGCAATAATCGTTTGATCTCGACTAGCTTTATTTTTAATGGTACTTAAGCTATAGTTAGTCAGTTTTTGCATTTCTTGATGGGTAAAATTGTCTTGATTGTTTATTTCAGAGACAATTTCTATCGTTTCATCAACGGGTTGGTTACTGTTAGAATGAGTCGCAATCGCTGTTGATGGATGATAGTCTGCCATGCTCATTAAACGCCAAGTAGAATCCTCGGAAAGTTCCAAAACCCTTTGATGATAGTTAAACAAACTTTCTCGATGTCCGACACTAATAAAGGTCTTGCCAGTTTGTTGTAACTGTTTATATAAATGATCTTCATTTTTTAAATCTAAAGCACTGGTGGCTTCATCTAAAATCACAAAATCTGGCTGATTAACGAATAGTCGCGCAAAGGCTAGACGTTGTTGTTCTCCTAAAGATAAAATATTTTCCCAATCCACTTCTTCATCAAAATTTTTGATGCGATTAAGAACATCTTGTAGGTTAACTTCTTGTAAGATTTCTTTTAATTGAAATTCACTCATCTCCGTTGTCGTTTGAGGATAAATCAGCTGTTCGCGCAGGTTTCCTAAAATGATGTAAGGACGTTGGGGTAAAAATAATAAATCGTCGAGGGGAGGTCGCATCAAATGACCTGTACCTGTATTCCATAACCCAGAAATAGCACGTAAAAGAGAACTTTTTCCTCGACCACTTGGCCCAACAATTAATAAACCTTCCCCCGGTTCAACGGACAGGGATAAATGTTCAACAATCACTTTAGCAGCATCGGGAGTTTGTAAGGTGACATCCTCAAAAGTTAGATTGTTATTTTCAATGACTTTAATGGTATTAACTGGGTTGGTTTGTTTGCTTACATCATCTAAAGCTTGGGAAAAATTTTCTAACCGTTCAATATAATTAATAAACGCACCAGAGCGTCCAAATTCATCGACTAACACAGATAAAGCTGTGGAAAAAAAATAGCAACAATAGCTGGCTTGGTTAACTTGTCCAAACTCAATTTCACCACTAATATATAATGGGGAAACAATTAAAAAGGGGAAGATTTGAACCATGGATTCATAGCCGCGGTTAAAAAATTCTTGGTTTCTTTCCCAATTAATCCTTTCAATGATAATTTTAATCAACTGATTGAACTTCCTTTGAATAATATTTAACTCTTTTTCTTCCCCTCTAAAAAATGCAATTGATTCGGCGTGAGTCCGAACATGAGTAATGGCGTATTTATAGTTTCCTTCGGTTTCTAATTGTTGTTTACTGACTTTATTTAATTGTTGAGTAATATAGGTAGCAAGAATATTTCCAATAATCGTATAAACCAGAAGCACTATAGAAATGGTTTTAGAAATTGACCAAAGGATGACAATAAAAACCAGCATCTCCATGAGTTTTTCGACGCAGGTTGTTAAAAAGTCCATCGTTGTTCTGGTGATGGGTTGAATTTCTTGGGATAAACGTTGATCTGGATTTTCAATATCTCCTTTAAAATTGATTTGATAATAAGCACGATTTTTAAAATATTTTTGCAAGATACTACTATTGATCCATTGATACCAATCCAGCGCAATTAGTTGTTTAAGAAACTTGGACAATCCTCCGAAAAACGTCATGCTGCCTAGGGTAATCCCATAAATAATGACAAAATAAGTTAATTTTTCTGCATCCTTAGCTTCTGTGAAGGTAATTAAGTATCTAAAAACAAAACTATTAAACGCATTAAGACCTACTACTCCCACTAATAATAAAAACAATAAAACGAGCATTCCCCAGGAACGAATAATCTGCGAAAAAGCTCTATCCTGGTGTTCTTTCGGATACCAATAAGCTTGAATAAATCTTGAAAATTCTTGAAGAGATTGATTGAAAGTTTGGACATCTTCTTTGAGATTTATAGTATCTGAGGTTTTTTGTGCAACATTCATAGGATTCTCCTTGCTCTAAAATAAGGGACATTAGAACTTTGAATATCTATCTCTTGAGTTAGACATTAATTCAGCATACCATAAAAAGCTGCATTATTATCAGAAATTATATTATTACTATTTTCTGGATTTTCTACAGATCAGGAATGAATATTAACCAGAATTAAATCAGATTCATAATCGTTTGATAATTTTGGCAGGATTACCAGCAACAACAGTAAAAGGTTCTACATCTTTTGTCACAACAGAACCTGCTCCAATAATTGCTCCTTTACCAATCGTAACCCCTTTAAGAATACCAACATTAAATCCAATCCAAACATGATCTTCTATCACCACAGGTGCAGATTGTATATCAACATCCTTAGCATCCTTAATCAGATTATTCAAAATGACGACTTCCATAAATTCTTTCTGTCTTAAAATATAATTTAATGAATGAGCATCGGTATCATAAATATTGACATCATCGGCAATTATAACTTCGTTTCCAATTTTGATAGAAGTAGCTGATCTAATTCGAGTTTTCTCACCAATATAACAATTTTTACCTATTTCTATTTTTCCACCATGAGCAAATAAAAATAATTCACCCAATATGACGGTATTCTCTCCAATTTGAATTAGACTTTTATCCTCCCTAAGGTTTATACACTTTCCGATAAATTTGACGGAACTGTGAAATGTAGCATTGTCGGAAAGTTTTTTAGTCCAGCAATGCTCTAAAGTTGATAAATATCAATCTAACAAAAACTCAAAGCTTTACTATACAAGCTTTACAAGCATAAGTTGTTAATAGTTTTACATGACAGGTTCGGTAGAGCCTTATGTTTTTCGATCTGTTCTTGTTCTTCTAAAAATTTTGAAATCAATAAATATAACTGATGTCTTACGTTAAACATAATATTGTCCTCGTGAAATTAATAAAGTGATCACATAAGTTGGTTTAATTTAGCTGTCGTGTTTGATTAAATCGACATTTATTGTGTTAAAAACCCACTTTTAGTAAAATATTCAAAATAAGTTTTTAACAATTTTTGATCAATCGGGGGAAAATTAAAGGCCGTACCCTTTAACCCCATTACCGTATTTTGAGAATCCAACTCGGGGGAATAACCTGCGGATAAATTTTCATCTGAAAAAATATCTAACACCGCTGATAAAGCATTATCTGTATTAATTTTACATTGTTCTGTTAAATGCGATCGCCATTTTTCAAAGGAAACCAACTGCAACGGATAACCCATTTCCCGAACACAATCAAATAGCTCACGATTTAAGGTTGGGTGAGAATTCAATAAATGAAATGCTTTCCCTAAAGAGCTTTCTTGACTGGCTAAATGTACAATTGCACCACTCACATAATCCACAGGAGTGAGGTCGTCTGTACTGTCACCAAAATCAGGAATCATTCCTAATTGAATACAGCCTTTAATCATACGACAAAACAAATCTTCTCTATTACAAATTCCAGTTTTACTATGTCCAATAATTCGAGATGCTCTAAAAATTGTAATCGGAAGTCCCCGCTTTCCAGCTTCCATGATTAATTTTTCGGCGACCCATTTACTTTGAGTATAACCAGCATTGAGTCCATGATTTATACCTAGAGGATCAGATTCTTGAATTAAGTTCCCTTGAGCATAACTGGGGGAAAAAACAGAAGTTGTCGAGACAAAATGAACAGGTTTAGTTTTAATTAAGCACGCTAATCTCAAGATTTCTGCTGTTCCTAAAACATTAGTGGGTTTCACTATTGAATAGGGATAAATGGCATTAACCCAAGCTCCATTATGATAAATCACATCAATTTGATTCGCTAATTCCAGAAAATCAGGTTGACACATTCCTAAACGTTGTTGGGATAAATCACCAATAACAGGAATAATACGAGAGCTTTTCTGTTCATCCCATAATTGAAAGGTTTTTAATTTCTGGTAAATTTTCGCTTGAGCTTGTTCTAAACTTTTGTCTCGAATTAAACAATGAATATTAGCTTCTGTTTTATCCAGCAATTCAGCTAATAAATGAATTCCAAGAAAACCCGTAGCTCCTGTTAGCAAAATATCAGCAGGTTTTTGAGGAAAGAAAGTCAGAATATTCTGCGGTTGAATGGAGGGGTCTAAGGTGATTTCAACTTGCCAATGTGGGATTTGAACACTCTCAATTTTATCAGATAAATTCAAGTCTAAATTAGAGGATAATCCTGCTACCGTCGGTTCTGAAAAAAGATAGTTTAAAGGAATATTAATAGCTAATTGTTCTCGCAGTCGAGAAATCACTTGGGTAGCTTTTAAAGAATGGCCACCTAAGTCAAAGAAATTATCGAAAATACTAATTTGCTTTAACCCTAAAACATCTTGCCAAATCTCAGCAACAATTTTTTCTGTAGCTGTCCGAGGTGCAATCATCGTTTTTTGATCCTGACTTGCGGTGGGTGCAGGTAAAGCGAGACGATCTACCTTAAGATTAGTAGTAAGGGGCAAAGATTCCAGAAAAACAAAAGCTTGAGGAACCATATACAAAGGCAATTTACTGGACAGAAACTGACGCAGTTCACTAATCATCGGTATCCGTTCACAATGAGCTACTATGTAAGCGACTAAATATTTATCCCCCGGAGTATCTTCCCGAATAATCACACAAGATGTTTGTACATCAATATTTTGGTTAAGTACCGCTTCAATTTCTCCCAACTCAATACGGAATCCGCGAATTTTAACCTGATTGTCAATCCGGCCAAAACATTCAATATTACCATCGGGTAAATAACGCGCTAAATCTCCCGTTTTATACAACCGATTGAAAGCTGCATTAGC
>SFBI01000008.1 GCA_007095845.1 Microcystis aeruginosa Ma_MB_S_20031200_S102 | reverse complement strand
CTGGCTCTCGGGGTTTAGGTCTCTAATAAATCTCATTGTATTTTCCTGCTACTTCGTTTCTTCATATATTATACTTCTTAATTTTTTATTTGGGTAATTAATTTTGCATGACTACTTATTGTTACTGGTGTTACTGGGAATCCGGTGCCTACGTTTGCTAGTCTTGTAGCATACAGGATTTGTGTCAGGGCAGGGCGACGTTTTTGCGAATTTTTATTGCTAGACCCACCGGGGAATAACGTGAGTCAAATTGGCTTCACCATGAAATATGATACAAACAAGATAAGAATCGACACGAATCCCAGTGCGTTCTTTTTTTGTGATTTCTCCGATGGCGGCTTCTGTCCACCTATCGAGACTCAAACAGGTGTTGCTGAACTGCTTGAAGGCGATTTTCCTTTACAAGGACCAAGACCAGGTACTGTCTTTACCTTCACGAATAATGAAGATACTGGTACGCTCACATTGGATTACAACCTAACCGCAAACCCAGCAGATGGAACAGGAGATAGAAATTTCTTCGGATTCGCATTGGATGTTTTGACCTCATTTAATGCCGTTGAATATTTTGAGCAGCCGGGTAACTACGATATTTACTTTGAAAGATTCTCCTGCACAGCTAATGGGATTGCTGACAGTTGCGGTAGTAGTAATCCCGTCGCCGGTATTAATTTTATAAAAGTTCCCGAACCCACCTCAATTCTAAGCCTTCTCGCGCTCGGCACACTCGGCGCAGCCTCAACCCTCAAGCGCCAATTGAAATCCTCTAAATCCTCAGAAAAAGAAACCACAAAAGTCTCCTAATACCATCAATCAAATCCGACAATTCCCCTTCATTAATTGGAGGGGTTTTTGTCATTTGTCATACTAAATCCGTTGAGTAACGCACAGAAAACGGGTTTCTCGGAGAAACCCGTTTTCTATTAATGCTGGGGGATAGTTTTTCCTAGCTTAGGGGGATTAAAAGTTTAATTTTCCCTGAATCTTTCTAACAGTTCTGAGCGAGATAAATTAGCCAGAGAAAGAAGTAACCCGGTGCGTTCCGAGATAGGAAGTTGGGCAATCTGTTCCACCAGACCAGATAATTCTGCATCTAGGCTGCCAAAGCGTCCTTCCAGAAGACTGGTTATCAGGGAATACCGTTCTTCTAAACTGCCTAGTTGTATCCCTTCTTGTATCCCTTCTTGTATCCCTTCTTGCTTCCACTCTTCCCGTTGTTTTAGATAAGCTGGTGATAAGTTCATGATGTCCTCCTGTTCTTCGGTACTTAAATTATCTCTCAACTCTAAATTCTTGCGCCAGTTGGCCAGAATTTCCAGTAAATTCTCTTGGAAGGGATTATCTTCAGGCAATTGCACTAATTCTTCTACTGCTCGTTTCTGTGTCCCTCCTTTACCTAGCACCCTCAACCATAAAGTCTCCTCATTGACTGGTAATTGATGGATGGCGACAATTCCCGTTTTGAATAGGTTAGGGGAAAAATAAACTCCTTTTCCCCACTCCTCTTTCATCCCCTCTTCCGGTAGGAATGAAGGGGGGAATCCCACGACTTCTTCAATCATTCTCGCTGAAAAAGTAGGCGTTAAAATCCAGAGAACTGGTAGTTCAGCTTCTGTTAGAGTTTTGCTTGTCCTTTTCGCCTTCCTTAAGACTTCGCCATGAACCGCGTATAACTTGGAGATGCAACTGCGAATCTCTACCTCGGAGGGTGGGTTACGGAAGGGTTCAAATAAGCAGCAAGTCGCCGCCATTTTAGCGAGTAAACCCAAGGGTAATTCCGTCCTTGATGCTGTGGCTGGTTCAAACCAAACATCGATTTCTTGGACTTCACTCTTGACTTTCTTGCTCTTTTTAATCGTTCCCAGAGACGCTAAGAGTTCCTCTAAATATTCCTTGGCAAATTGGTCGTGAATTTGGCGAGTCATTGCGGGGGATAATTAAGCCGAGAAAGTGTATTAACAATCTTTTTGAATCATAGCAAGTTTTGAGAATTTATCGGCTTTCTTATGCTTTGTGTAACAAGTTTAACTTATATAGCGCACCTAAATGAAATGTAAAAACCCTCCGTTTGCCGTCGTGCTACACTTGACTTCTAGAGCCTACCCGTTCACAAATCAATTAGGCGCACTATATAATAGCCATCGGTCTTTGTGTCCTCTGTGTCTCTGTGGTTCCCTCCACTCCCGCGCCAGCAGGAATGTATCTTAGAATACATTTTACCCACCAAATCCAAGAGAGTCCCGGTTTTACTACAGCCTTTCTCAGATAAATGAGGTGCAATAGCAACAGTGTGTGAACCAATTACGAAGGTCTTTTTCCGAAACTTGCTTAAAAGCCTCTTGCAAACTAAGAAAAACGCTGCAAAAATTAACGACAGGAGCAACAACTATGACTGGTACTAATTCCACTAGCCCAAATTATGTAATCGTAACCGATCAATATTGGGATGGTTTGGCTGATAATCCCCTTGGTGCCACGGAAATTCGCGTCGAAAACGGGAATATTACTGCGATCGCCGCAACAGTTGATCACAGCAACGCTCAAATTATTGAACTAAAAGGACACACCGTTACCCCTGGTTTCATTGATTGTCATGTTCATATCACCTTCTGTGAAGGGGATCCTACAATTCCAGAAAATCCTTATATGGTGACAGTGCCATTCATGACCCTTTATAGCTTAAATCCCCTGAAAATACTGTTAATGAACGGTTTTACTACTGTACGGGAAGTGGGTTGTCCCGATCCAGAATTTATTACTGTCGATCTTAAAAAAGCGATCGCCAACGGCTGGATTATTGGACCAGATCTATTGGTAGCACCTCACCTGATTTCAGCCCAAGGAGGACATGGTGATTTTACCTCTTTAGTTGCTTTTCAGTTCAGACCAGAAAAATTTGAAGTAGCAGACGGAACAGCAGAAATTATCCGCATAGTACGGGAAGAAATTCGCTCAGGAGCAGATTGGATTAAATTCTGTGCTACAGGGGGTTTTAGCTCTCCTACAGATGATCCCAGTCAAACCACTTATTCCCAAGAGGAGATGAATATTCTGGTTAGCACCGCCAAAGATTTCGGTATTTCTGCTTGTCCTCACGCTTATGGAGGGGAAGGGGTTCAACGTGCTGTTAATGCGGGGGTACGTTCCATTGAACATGGTAATCTTGCCAGTTCCGAGACTTTGCAATTGATGGAACAGAAGGGAATTTATCTCGTACCAACTCAATACACTGTTTTAGAAAAAGCTCGCAATGCTAATAATCCTGAATATTGGCAAAATCGTTCTTCTTGGCAACACGCTAAATATCAAAAATATGCCCCTCAACTGATTGCTTGTGCTGATAATTTAGCTAAAAGTAACGTTAAGATTGCTTTTGGTACTGATGCAGGAACTTTTCCTCATATAGATAACTGGAAAGAGTTTCCAGCGATGGTTCAAAATGGTATTACTCCTTTACGCGCTTTAAAAGCAGCAACTACTGTAGCGGCTGAATTATTAATGCAGCCGAATATTGGTGCGTTAGCGGTGGGGAAATTTGCTGATATTATCGCTATGCCGGGTAATCCTTTTGATGATATTAATGTTACTGGTCAAGTTGATTTTGTGATGAAACGGGGAGTCATCTATAAACAACCATCGGGAGAACAAGCATAGTGGTTTTATCATCAAATCTCTGGAAGACACCAGTAACACTGCTAACAGGCTTTTTAGGTGCTGGTAAAACTACTTTACTTAACTCCATTCTTAAGGGTAAAAGTGATCGCCGTTTTGGCATACTGGTCAATGATTTTGGTAGTCTTAATATTGATCAGATGTTAATTAAAAATAGAGACGATGATCTCATCACTCTTGAGGGAGGTTGTGTTTGTTGTAATTTACAAAATAATCTGGTTAATTCTCTTCCCAAAATCCTATCTCTCCGTCCAGATCATATATTAATTGAGGCCAGTGGAATTGCTAATCCTTACACCCTGTTACAAACCCTAAAGCGTCCAGTTTTAAGTAAAATAATTCGCTTAGAAAGCATTATTACCCTAGTTGATGCCACCTATCTACCCCAAATTTGTGAACCATCTGGAAAAATTAACTATCAAGATTTGCTAATTGATCAAATTTCAGCGGCTGATATTGTGGTTCTCAATAAAATTGATTTGATTGATGAAAAAGCACAAATTAATGCTAGTCAGATTATCCAAAAAATAGCACCCTGGGCGCGTTTGTTAAAAGGGAGTTATGGGGATGTTTCCCTAGATTTATTATTAGGATTTAAGGACTCATTTCCCGTTCATTCTGTATCTAGTCAATTCAAATCTAATCCCTCGGATAACTTTCATACTTGGAGTTATGAAAGTGTTCGTCCTTTTCAGTTATTAACCCTGCGAAGAATATTAGGTAAATTACCCGTAACTGTATTGCGAGCCAAGGGTATTTTATCTACTGTTGAATATCCCAATAAAAGGGTAATTTTGCAACAAGTGGGGCCGAGAATTACCTTAGAAATAGGCGAGGAATGGGGTAATAATCCACCCTTTACCGAATTGGTATTAATTAGCACGGAGACAATTAATACAAATATATTACAAGATCAATTAGATAGCTGTTTAAGACTAGATAATTTTGAGGTAGATTCAAAAACTCAAAGCAAGCATAATTTTATTTTAAGTAACGAAATATAACAAATATATCACAATTATCCAGGGTCAAACGTTTGATTAATGTGACAAGGAGAAAATGACGGTTCTTCTGGTTTCTGTGTGGAAACGGGGTCTATACTGATAGTTTCTTCAGCAAAATAGTCCTAAAAGTCTTTCTAGGTAAATATTTCACGATTCTATAAGCAAAAATTATCATACAAAGTCGAGAAGAGCCAAATGACTAGAAAGTTATCAAAAAACAAGCTAAAACATTCTAGATTGAAAACAATTGACCAAAATCGCCAAATGCCTTTCTACATAAGCGTTCCATCCCTTATAACTCCCGTCCATTGCATAATACAAACCAAAGAACCGTTTATTGTCTATTATTTAATTGTTGCTAACTAATTGACAACAAGAGCGTTTTTTGTGGTCAGATGGTTATTCTAGTGTAGATATGGTAAAAGTTAAAATGTCTATCACCCATATTAATAATCTTCAAGACCAGATTTTGCAAAGTATTAAGACTTTACCGCTAGAAAAACAGCAACAAGTTCTTGAATTTGTCAAATCCTTACAAAGAAATTCACGTTTTCAGAAATGGGATAATATTTCAGATGCAGAAGCACAATCGCTACAAAATGAATTTGCTCAAGAGAATATTAGCTTTTCAGAAAGTATTTTACCCGATTATTTATCTCACCTTGAACAAGAGGATAAGAAATAAATGCGAGGCAATATTTATCCAGCTGATTTGAATCCGAGTCGTGGTTTAGAACAAGCTGGTATTCGACCTGTTATTATTGTCCAACATAACAATATTGATCGCTTCACTAGCACTGTTGTTGTAATTCCATTAACCAGTAATTTACGTCGCGCACAAATCCCCGGAACAATGGTTATTCCCGCAGAACAAGGAGGTTTAAATCAGGAATCAGTAGCCTTATGTTATCAAATTGTTGTTATTGATAGACAACGACTTCAGAGACAGTTGGGGACACTTTCTTCTAGTTATTTACAGCAATTGGAAGAAGCGATGCGATACACATTAGATTTAATATAAGACACTAATAGGAATGCTTAATTAGTTTAATTTTCTGTCTGGAAAACTTGAACTTTAAGACTCTTGGTAGTCAGTACACTCAGCGCAGATTTAACCCTGAAGCGTAAACTAAAACTATCCAAATCTACTGAAAAAGAAACCAGAAAAGTAGGCTAAATTGCTTCTAAAATACTATAAATGTCCCTTTATTTAGTCAGTTGAGTAGGGGCATTTATATCATATTTTTATGTTATCTTGAGGGTATTTATACCGCTTTGCGGAAGGCCAAAGTCTTATACCATAAGCTTTTCATGTTCCTAATTTTTACAATCCAAATCAATCATTAATGCTACGAGTATAAAATAATTAAAAAATAAATCCACATCCCTATAACTTTGACAACTTCATTCTTCTAGAATAAACTGATAAACCAAACGATGCTGACAGAAGAAATTAAACCTTTAGCCAAGCAAAAATATCCACTGCTGATATTGACCAACATTCTAAACCTTTAATCACTGCTAAAGACTCATTATTTCCTTCAGTTGCAATATGTACTTTCGGTAATCCTGTTTGAAAAACGGTGACTGACTTTGCTGAAGGATCAATCAACCAACCTAATTCTGTTCCTTGTTGTAAACAGAAAATAATCTTTTCCATCCCTAAGGTAACAGATTGTTCAGGAGACATAATTTCAATAATCCAATCGGGATAACGTAAAAATTGATCGGCCATTTCTCCATCTACATCTCTTGGCAAATTCTCCCAACGAATCACCGCAATATCTGGCACAATTGAACGTTCTGCAAAAGTACAACGCAATTCAGGTAGAGCATAAGCTAATTTTTGAGGTTTAGTCTGTTGATTAATGGCAGAGGCTAACTCAAATTGTAAGATGCTGTGTTTTCCTTTGGGCATAGGTTTTTGAGTGACAATTCCATGATAATATTCCCTAGCAGGCTTAGTTTCTGGAAGGGCAAGAAATACTTCGAGGGAAAGAGCTTGTTTATCTTCTATTGTGGCAAACATTAATTGATTTCTCCGATCTTGAGTTGTTTTCTATTATAAGCTCCTGACTCCTTACTCTCAGGACAATTTTGATTTTTGCAATAGGTTCAATCTAAAAATACGGGTTTTTCTTTAAGCTCTAGCACAAAAAATTTGATTAGCAGTGAGGTTTAACTCTGGAAAAACCCCTGAAATAAGACGTTGATCCTGTTTAAATAAATTACTTTGATATTCTCCATCGATTAATTGATAGATAGAAATGGTGGGTTCTTTGGGGCTGCCGATATATCGGGACGAACCTTTGGCTAAATAATCGATAATCCAATATTCAGCAATTCCTAATTGTTCGTAGTCATCGAATTTTTTCAGATAATCATCTCGCCAATTGGAACTGACAATTTCAATAATTAATTTAGCTGATGTTGCCAGAGAAATTGAGGAAGCGGTTTCCCAATAGGGATCATTAACTAGATTTTCTCTGTCTAAGACAATAATATCGGGTAGATAACCTGTATGGGGGCGAAGGGGTTTTACTGCGGCAGTATTGGGAATAAAATAGGGTAATTGCTGCCGATTTATCTCTAAGAATAGGGTTCCAGAAACAAATCCGCCAATTTCTTCGTGTTTTCCGATCGGTCGCATCATGGCCAATAATTTTCCTGCGATTAATTCGTATTGTTGTCCATCATCGGGATATTGATTGATATAGTCATCAAAAGTCAACAATTGGGGGATAGTTTGGGTTGTGGTCATGGCAGTTAGGGGGAAGAAGAGAGAGCATTTTTCTAGATTCTAACTCGATTAACGACGTTGCCACCAAGTCAATACAGCTAGGGTAAATCCTACTAAAGGCATCACTACCATCGCTATCCAAAAAATAGCGTTAGCTTGCAGGGGATTTAAATTGATTCTTCTATTTTCTGGTTCCTTAGCTCGGATAGATAAGGTGGCTGTTTCACCACTGGCTAACCACTGCACAGAATTTAAAAATATATCTCCGTTTAACTGTTGTTCAAATAGTCCATCGCTGGCAAAGCTGGCATTACCAATCACGATTAATTTACCTTTTTTTCCCGTCAGAGCAACTCCTAAATCAAAGGGGCCAGCTAAATCTTTTTCAGGGTTAAACTGGAGATTCTGATCATTTAAATCACTCTCAGCCCACATTTTATCATTAGTAATCATTAAAGATACAGCTTCAATTCCTTCGATGGGAACGGTAGCGATGGGACGAGCAAAGGGAAAGATAGAAATACCGTTAGCAAAATCGCGAGTAATCGGATGATTGCCGTAATTGGTAATAATGGGACTAGCCGGACCTAAACCGATGATTTCCCCAGCACCGGAAGCATCAATAATAATTCGATTATCTAGTTTCACACCCCAAGGGGTTAATAAGGGTTCTAATCCGGTTTCGGTTTGGGGGTCAATCATTAATAAAATTTTGCCCCCTTGCTCAAGATAGTTTTTTAAAGCGGTGACTTCCTGGGGAAATATTTTTCTTTTGGGACTGGCAATAATAATGACATCGGCATTATTGGAAATGGTGGAACGTTCCACTAGATTAAGTGGTTCTACTTGATAACCTTTTGCTTCTAAACTATTGACTGCTTGCACTAATCCACCTTGAGGCTCTTTGATAGCATTTTCTCCATGACCTTGCAGAAAATAAGCGGTTAAAGTGCGATTGGTTTTAGCGGTTTCGATGGCGTTACTCAGTTTCGCTTCGGTGAGACTTTCCTGTTCACTAATGGTTTTTAGGGGTTGTTTTTTGTCACCATACTGTAGATAGACTCTAGACAGATTATCATCAGCTAGTTTTTTGAATTCCTGAGCGATATTGGGTTTTTTCTCTGGGTTAACTATCTCGTACTGAAATTGGGGATTTTTGCGTTGATAATTAGCTAAAAGTTCCTCTTCGTTGGCACTGATTCCCCGGGTTGAAAAAATCCAGACTTTAACGGGTTTTGACAGATTGGTTAATAGTCTTTCGGTTTGGGGGGATAAACTAAAGATTTGGTTTTCGGTTAAATCAACTCGATAGGGATAACGGAGAGCGAGAAAGTTGATTAAACCGATAACGCTGAGGACAATAATAGTAGTAATGAGGGTTTGAGTACCAGTGCGGGTACTTCTTTTTTGCCAAAAGTCTTTGTGAGTGATTACTAATAACAATAGCCACCCTAGAAACAGAATAGCTCCAGCAATTAATAACCCCAGAGAGAGGGATGACCACTGACCGGAGATTAACCCCACGGTTAAGCCAGCA
Source organism: Microcystis aeruginosa Ma_MB_S_20031200_S102 (assembly GCA_007095845.1). Taxonomy (GTDB): domain Bacteria; phylum Cyanobacteriota; class Cyanobacteriia; order Cyanobacteriales; family Microcystaceae; genus Microcystis; species Microcystis aeruginosa_D. The sequence continues at coordinate 25,994 of SFBI01000008.1, read as the reverse complement.
CTACCCAGAAAGAGGGCGGGTATATAGAGAAATTTACTGTATTTTTGCCAGGATATCATAGTTAGTTTCTTTGATAACGGTTCGCTTCAATCGCTTGAGTAGTTAGGAAGATTCCCAGCAGAATATAACTGAGGAGGATGACTAAACTACTACTGTCAAAAATTCCCCGCACGAAATTGTTAAAGGGTTGATACCAAGATAGATGGGAGAGCAATTCTTTCAGGAAAAATCCGATCTGTTCTCCCACTTCTCCTCCAATGCGATCTCGAAAGAAGGTTTCGGCATTGTTAGCAATGACATCCAGTATCCAGATAAATAAGATGGTGATAAAGGTGATGATGTAAGCAAGGATAGAACTATTGGTAAGGGAAGAAATAAACATCCCGATGGCTAGGATGGCCGCTGCCAGTAAAATTAATCCTAGATGAGCTAGTAAAACACTGGCTATATTCACCGGGGGAACTGCGGCACTAAAAACCACTATTTCGTAAATCCAGAGGGGGGTAATCATCACGGTAAAAAAGGCCAGCACTCCCAATAATTTACCGATGGCTATACTCCAATTAGTCAGGGGAGAAGTGGCTAAAAGTTCTAGGGTTCCCTGTTTTTTTTCCTCTGCGTATAATCCCATAGACAGGGCCGGCAAAATTACCAACAATAAAGAGGATAAAATAATGCCAATGAAAGTGGTCATAAATTCAGATACCGTATCTCTGGCTACCAGAAATCCCGATTGTTCCTGAATACCAATATCGAGAATAATGCCGTAGAGAAGGGAGTTAAAGAAAAATCCTGCTACTAACCAAAATATACCCATAATGATATAGGCATTAGCGGCGGTAAAATAGCTTTGAAATTCCTTGCGAAAAATCGCCCAGATATTATTGATCATGTCTCTCCTCTTGCTGGTTACTTTCCCCGCTGCCGATTACTTCCAGAAAGATGTCTTCTAGGGTTTTACGGGTGCGACGCATTTCTAATAGGTTATAACCATTGTTGACAACTATTCTAGCAAGTTCTGCCCCTAGGTTTGTCCCCGCTTGACCAACAATTTTAAGCAGGTTATCGCCGACTTTTGCCCCTTGCTCGACTTGCGGCATTTGTTGCAGGATTTCTAACAGGGAATCCCTATCACCTTCGATCTCAATTTCATAACTGGAACCAGCAGGGGTAGCGGTAGTAATATTATTGGCTACGATGCGACCCCGATTAATAATTGTCGCTCGATCGCAGGTAATACTCACTTCTGGCAAAATATGAGTGGAGAGAATAATTGTATGTTCTCCCGCTAAACTTTTAATCAGATTTCTCACCTCGATAATCTGTTTCGGATCCAATCTTACTGTCGGTTCATCTAAAATAATTACCGGTGGATCGTGTACAATCGCTTGGGCAATTCCCACACGCTGTTTATAACCTTTAGACAACTTGCGGATAATAACTTTTCTTTTTTCTAGTAACTGACATTTACCTAAAACTAAATCTACCCGCGCTTTTCTATCCCCCGATGAGATACCTTTAATCCGTGCCACAAAATCAAGAAAACCTTCCACGGTCATCTCTGGATACAAGGGGGGATTTTCGGGAAGATAACCAATGCGACGACGCACTTCTAAGGATTGTTCATGCACATCGTATCCTGCTATCCTTGCTGTTCCCGTTGTGGCAGGAATATAACCAGATAAAATCCTCATAGTCGTGGTTTTTCCCGCTCCATTGGGTCCCAAGAAACCGAGTATTTCTCCTTTTTCTACGGTAAAATCCACGTCACTAATTGCCGGGGTCGAACCATAAATTTTACTCAGATGTTTCACTTCAATCATAAGCTTTATCAGTTATCAGTTACCAGTTAGCAGTTAGCAGTTAGCAGTTAGCGGTTAGCAGTTATCAGATGGGAGTTTTCAGTCTGTTAAGTGACCAGTTCGGGGCTTTCTTTTCACTGATTACTGATTACTGCTCACTGATAACTGATTTTTCCCAGACTATGATCCTGATTAATTTCTACCACTAGCTCTGCTTGTTTGAGCAGGGGTGGCAGAAATAATTGCGGATGTAAACTTTTCCAAAAATACTTGACAAATTCCTCGATTTCTGATGGGGTCATACCTCCTTTTGTTTCGGCCGCCTGTCGCCATTGTAAACTGTAACGGTAGTCAAGGGGATAAAGAATCAGTAAGCGATCAATTTTTGACCAGAGGGGTAGATATTCCCGCAATCTCTGATTATTATCCCTAGCGAATTGTCGATCTTCTTCCCTATTAATCGGATCGGGGGCATGATCAAAGACTGTTTCTTCTATTGGATTCATGCCCACAAACCAACCCTCGAAAAAAAGAATATCAACTCGTTCCACTTTTTCCGGTGCAATTCTATCTCCTTGTCCTTGATGCAGGGACTTGTCAAACCGCGGGATTAAAATCGGACTTTCTTGCTGACAAACCTGTTCTAAAACTTTAATCCCTAATTCTATATCATGAGTACCCGGTGGACCACGCCAGCGCAATCTTTCATCCTTTTGAAGCAATTTTATTCGCTCATTATAGGTCTTATAAATATCATCTAAAGAGAGATTATTTACTTTTAAATCAAAATAGGCTAAAATAATCGATATTATGGATGTTAAAGTGGTCTTTCCTGTGCCTTGAGGAGCCAAAATGCCTTGAATCAACGGTTTTACGTGACTGCGTAGCTCTAGCGCCCAGGGAATCCAGAAGCGCCAACAGCTGATCAAAATCTGATTTGGCTGATTTATCCCTAACTCCTGACATTTTTGCCAGACTCGCGGCCAGAGAATCGTTAATAGTTCCGCCCTTTCCTGTAGGATGAGAGGGTTAGTCTCCCTAAAACTTAAGGATTCGCTCTCTAGTAATTCTTCTAGATCCGTCTGAGTTAAGGGATTTTTGTCGATTAATCCCTGTAAAATCGTCAAAATCTTCATAGCTGTTATCACTTTACTAAATTGTCCGTCAAAATGGCTCTTCAATGAGAGGCAATGATCCTAAAAATCCGATTAGAAATAAAATTATAACTGAATAAGCTGCTAGATTAATGTATGAAATTATTACAGGACAAGCTATATCGTCCGAATCTAGTCAGGAGATGCGATACTATTTAAACAGAATAAACATGATGCAAGATGGCAGCTGGAAAAGTATTGACCCAAATCAAGGTCAAGGTCATTTTAATCCGATTAAAGGATTTTTTGGTGAATATTTTGCCAACAGTGACCCTAAAAATATCCAAGAATTTGCTTCTAAAGCTGGTTGGACAAGTGACAGTCGTAATGAGGTAGCTTATATTAATGATGGTCAAGTTGCTTATATTTTAGCTGTGTTTACCCAAGATGCTGCCTAGGCTCAAAACTGGCAAATTTTCCCAAAAATTTCCGAGTTATTCTATCAAAAAATGCACCAAATACACTCATAGTCTAACCCCCCCAGCATCTTTTCCCGATTCTTACTTTAGTAACCCTGAAGATAAAGGCAACCTAACCGATTTTATTCAGAATCATCATTATAAATATCTTGGAGAGTTTTATTTTCATAGCGTTCCTGATCTTGATTTTTGCCGCGACGGGAAGGACGACGATATTTTTTATTGGCTAATTTCGGTTCGTAGGTTTCTTGACCTGCTTCTTTAATTTTTAACTTTAAACTTGACTCTTTTGTGCTAGTTTTCTGTAATGACTGTTCTCGTGCGATCGCTTCTTCTAAAAACTCTAAATAATGTTGGTAACGGTCCCAATCTCCCCTCACCACACAGTTAGGTTCCTGACGGTGAGTACAATCATTAAATTGACAATTTCCTAAAGCTAAACGCTGTCTCACTTCCGGAAAATAAAAAGTTAATTGTTCCGGTGAACAGTTAATATCCGGTTGGTTAAACCCCGGACTATCGGCCAATAAACCCCGATTTGGTAAAGCAAATAACTCCACATGACGGGTAGTGTGACGACCTTTTTGCAGTTTTCCCGACACATCCCCCACCCGTTGATTAATCTCAGGAATTAGGCAATTAATTAAACTCGATTTTCCCACCCCCGAAGGACCGGCCAAGAGAGTGATTTTATGGTTTAATTGTGCCAATAAAGCCTCAAATCCCCGATTTTTCTCGACACTGACAAAAAAGGGCTGGTATCCCCAACTAGCTAGGCGATCGCCCCAGACCTCTATTTGTTCTGGTTCCCCCAGATCAATTTTATTGACACAGACCGCAATTTCCAAGCCTGTGGACTCGGCCTTCACCAAAAAACGACTGATCAGCCAAGGATCGAGGACAGGTTCAGCAAGGGCAAAAACTAGCAAAATCTGCTCGATATTAGCAACGGCCGGTCGATCGATCTCGGTACTGCGGGGGAGAACTTCTGCGATCGCACCCTGCCGATCATCAAAATTGGCCTCCTCCACGCGCACCCGATCACCAACCATCACCGATTGACCGATTTTTTGCAAGCGAGCGCGACGGGTACAGAGAAGATTCTCGCCCATAACGGCAGAATCCAAGCGTACCTGATAGAAATTCGCCTGTACAGCCACCACTGTGCCGTATAAATCGGTTAATTGTGCATCTGGCATTTAGGAATCGGGACGATAGACTTTGAGAACAAAAAAGCTATCTCGATCCTCGATCGATTCTATCTGATAACCCTCCACTGTCAGGCTAGTGGGAACCTGTTCGATCGGTTCCCCGGCATCTAACCAGACTTCCAACCGTTCCCCGGCGGTCATTTTCTCTAATTGCAATTTTGTCCGGACAAAATTAATTGGGCAGGGAGTGCCGCGCAGGTCTAAAGTCATAGTTATTTATGGAAGATATTACCTAAAAATCCCTCGATGCCGCCTTTCCCGACGGTTTCCCCGCGAACTTTCGCTATTTTTTCCAGTAAATCCCGTTCTTCTCCCTTGACACTGGTAGGAATCGAGATTTTAACGGTAATGCGATGATCACCGCGACTGACGGGATTGCCTAATTTGGGAACCCCCTTGTTTTCTAAAATCAGTACGGTGTTCGGTTGAGTACCGGCAGGGATAGTCAGGTCCTCTTGGCCATCTACCGTATTAACTTTGATGGTACATCCTAAAATCGCTTGGATATAACTAATCGAGATATTCGATTTAATATCATTGCCTTCCCGTTGAAATTCTGTATCTGTTTCCACGGTTAGATAAACGAATAAATCCCCCGGCGGTCCGCCCTTAAGTCCTGCGTCTCCTTCCCGGGCAACGCGCAATTTCATGCCGTTGTCAACCCCCGCGGGGATGGTAATTTTCAGTTTTTTGGTTTCCTGTTTACGTCCAGAGCCGCCGCAAACGTCGCATTTTTCCTCGATCACCTCTCCAGTACCGTCACAGGTGGGACAGACCGAAACTTGAGCAAAAGTACCGAAGGGAGTACGGGTAGCGCGACGCACCTGCCCCGTACCACTGCAAGTAGTACAAGTGCGAGAACTGGTCCCCGGTCTCGCCCCACTGCCTTTACAGGTTTGACAGGTTTCCAGATGACGGATGCGGATTTCCTTTTCGCCGCCAAAAACCGCCTCGCGGAATTTTAGTCTAAAATCGAGACGTAAATCCTCGCCCCGGGTAGGACCTGTGCGTCGGCGGGCCGTTGTTTGGCCGCCCATGCCCCCAAAACCACTAAAGATTGTCTCAAATATATCGGCGAAACCGCCCATATTGTCGGGATCAAAACCGGCAGCTCCTCCAGAAACCCCAGCCTCACCAAAACGGTCATAACGATTGCGGGTTTCTGGTTCCGAGAGAATTTCGTAGGCGCGGTTAATTTCTTTGAAGTATTCCTCGGCTCCCGGTTCTTTGTTAACATCGGGATGGTATTTTCGGGCGAGACGACGATAGGCTCGTTTGATGTCTTCTTTGCCGGCATCTCGCGAGACACCTAGAATTTCGTAATAATCAGTGGGCATAGGGGGCTATGGTTCTGCTGGCAATTTATAAATAAATTTTCGGTCTAGTTGTTACTTTAACAAACTATACATAATAGTTTAGTTGGGTTATCCCTACTTTTTTTGCTGGGGGTTAGGGGTGTGGGGGAGTGGGGAGGGGGAATTATGAATTATGAATTATGAATTATGAAGTGGGGAAGCTGTCTCATCACCCTATCACCCCAAAACCCTATCACCCCAAAACCCTATCACCCCAAAACCCTATCACCCCAAAACCCTATCACCCTATCTCCTGACGACCGTCTCCTGACGACCGATAGCTTTTCCCTTTTTAATCTACGGCCTCATAGTCACTGGAGATCATTTCTTCGTCATTGTAGGGATCATCATCATTGTCCGATTCGGTAGATTTAGTTTCCAGATTACTATAGTTTCTGGTTCTAGTCTGGAATAGGGTTTGCCCCTCAGTGAGGGTATTCGAGGAAGTGGCCTGAATGCGGGTGGTTCGGGTCAGTTTTTCGGAGACATCGATCGATTTAAAACCATTACCGTTGAGGATTTGCGTGTCCTCTTGTTTACCCCTGTAGATGCGGGTACCGATTTCGAGGACAATCTGACGAAATTCTTCCAGGGTGGTTGTTAGCTTTTCTGGGGATAGGGAGGGGTCGCGCAGAGCGATTTCCAACTGTTGTCGCTTCTGGTCGGCCAGTTGCCGGATATCGGGGGCAACTAACTCACTGTTTTCCCTGAGGGTGACTTCGTAGCTATAGAAAAGACTATCGCATTGCTGGCGAATGTCGATCATTTGCAGACGACCGCGATCAAATTCAGCGTATTTTTTGGCTTCTAGGCGCATTTTTTCAATTTCGTTTGTTTTCAGCCCTCCAGTGTGGCTAATGACAATGCTTTGTTCTTTACCTGTGCCTTGGTCGCTGGCGGCCACTTTCAAGATGCCGTTAACATCGATCTCGAAGGCCACTTCGATTTGTGGCATACCTCTAGGGGCGGGAGGAATTCCCGTCAGGAGAAATTTACCGAGGGTTTTATTGTCCCGGGCCATAGCCCTTTCCCCTTGCAGAACGTGAATTTCCACGGAAGTTTGACCATCGGCAGCGGTGGAGAAAACCTCAGATCTACTGGTGGGGATCGTGGTATTGCGATCAATAATTTTGGTAAAAACTTCGCCGAGGGTTTCAATGCCGAGGGAAAGGGGGGTGACATCGAGTAGCAGGATATCTTCTACTTCTCCACCTAAAACTCCCGCTTGAATCGCTGCCCCCAAAGCAACGGCCTCATCGGGGTTAACAGAGCGATCAATTTGGCCCGTAGAAAAGAAACGGGAGATTAATTGCTGTACGGCGGGTATTCTGGTGGAACCGCCGACAAGGATGACACGATCAATATCGTTAGGCTGCAGTTCGCTATCTTTGAGGGACTGTTGTACGGGTTCCAGGGTTTTTTCCACTAATTCTCTGGTTAATTCCTCGAATTTAGCGCGAGTTAGTTCTAATTCTAGGTGTTTAGGTCCGGTTTCGTCGGCGGCGATGAAGGGAAGATTGATCGAGGTGGTAATCAGGCTAGAAAGTTCGATTTTGGCTTTTTCGGCGGCTTCCCGCAGTCTTTGGATCGCCATACGATCGCTGGCCAGATCGATGTTTTCTTGGCCTTGAAAGTTCTCCACCAACCACCGCACTAAGAGGTTATCAAAATCGTCCCCGCCAAGATGGTTATTACCAGCGGTGGCTTTTACTTCAAAGATGCCCTTCCCCAGCTGCAGGATGGAAACGTCGAAGGTTCCTCCCCCTAGGTCAAAAACGAGGATATGTTGATCTTCGTTTCGTTTATCTAAACCGTAGGCTAGGGCGGCGGCGGTGGGTTCGTTAATAATTCTTAATACTTCTAGTCCCGCAATTATCCCCGCGTCTTTAGTGGCTTGACGTTGGGCATCGGTAAAATAGGCGGGAACTGTAATCACGGCTTCTTTGATCGGTTCTCCCAGATAGGCCTCGGCATCGGCCTTTAATTTTTGCAGAATCATGGCCGAGATTTCCTGGGGGGTAAATTCCCGATCGCGAATTTTGATATTGACGGTATCATCGCGACCGCGTTGGCAATGATAGGCAACTCGTCCCCTTTCGGCCTCGGTGTCTTGCCAACGCCTACCGATAAAGCGTTTGATGCTATAAACGGTATTTTCGGCATTAGTAACCGCCTGACGTTTGGCCAGTTGTCCCACTAGGCGCTGGGCTTTGCCGAATCCCACGATACTAGGAGTTGTCCTTCCCCCTTCCGAGTTAGGAACTATAATCGGCTGACCTCCCTCTAGTACGGCAACACAACTGTTGGTTGTTCCTAAGTCGATGCCGATGACTTTTCCCATAGCGTTCTGATAATAACGGTGGTTAACTTAGGATACAATCGTTTACGAAAAATATCCCCAAATTAGAAACGGGCTTTTTACCTCGTTTAATCTTGCCGAGGATAAAACAGGACAATTTTCATCTTATCTTAACAAAACTTGTCAGTAAAATCCGCGAGCGACCTGCGAGTGCTCTAGTAGATTAGATACAAGAGAAACCTTTTAAACAGGATTTAGGACAAGCCATACTCAGATAAATTTAGGATAAAATAACCAGTAAACCGATTCTAGAGGACTTAATCATGATTAGAGCCTATGCTGCCCGAGAAAAAGGGGGGAAACTAGAGCCTTTTGACTACGATCCAGGTATATTAGCGGATGAAGATGTAGAAATTGCGGTGGAATATTGCGGCATCTGTCACAGTGACCTAAGTATGCTCGATAACGATTGGGGACTGACCACCTATCCCTTTGTCCCCGGCCATGAAGTGGTCGGTACGATCGCGGCTCTTGGTGCTAAAGTCAAAGAGTTAAAATTAGGGCAAAGAGTTGGTCTTGGTTGGTTTTCCCGTTCCTGTTCCACCTGTGAAACCTGTATGTCAGGGGATCAAAACCTTTGTGCTACTGCTGAAGGAACTATCGTCGGTCGCCATGGTGGTTTTGCTGAAAGAGTCCGGGCCCATCATAGTTGGTTGGTTCCCTTACCAGAGCAGTTAGATGCTGCCAAAGCTGGCCCGCTTTTTTGTGGTGGTATTACCGTCTTTAATCCGATTGTTCAATTTGATATTAAACCCACGGCTCGAGTTGGTGTCATTGGTATTGGTGGATTGGGCCATATAGCCTTAAAATTCCTCAAAGCTTGGGGCTGCGAAGTAACCGCTTTTTCCAGTAGTCCCGACAAAGAAACAGAAGCAAAAGAACTAGGGGCGACTCATTTTATCAATTCCAGAGACCAGGAAGCTTTGCAATCGGTACAAAATTACTTTGATTTCATCATCTCTACCGTTAACGTTAATCTCGATTGGGGTCTTTATATCGCCTGTTTACGTCCCAAAGGTCGTCTGCATATTGTTGGGGCTGTTCTTGAACCCATGGCTACCTATGCTTTTCCCTTGATTATGGGTCAAAAATCGATTTCTGGCAGTCCTTTGGGTAGTCCCAGTACCATCAATAAAATGATCGAATTTGCCTCTCGTCATGACATTGAACCGGTGACGGAAACCTATCCTATCTCCCGGGTGAATGAAGCTATGGAAAAATTGCGAACCGGACAACCTAAATATCGCCTCGTCTTACAAATAAAATAAAACCATCTCTATCCCGGACTTAACCCCGATGACTCAACCCCTCACTCCTCCAGTTATCGATTGGGAAGAACCCCCGATTCCCCCAGAAGACTTGATTTTTGATGATGGAGAACCTTTGGAAACGTACCGTCACCGCAAGGCCATGAATGTGTTAATCGATTCTATCGAACAAGCCTATCAGGATCGAGAGGACTTTTTTGTTGGCGGTAATATGTTTATTTACTTTAGCCGTGAGCGGGTTTTTAATAAAGATTTTCGTGGCCCCGATTTTTTTGTTGTCCTTGATATTGATGGTAGTTATAAACGACAAGGATGGGTGGTTTGGAACGAAAACGGACGTTATCCCGATGTGATCGTGGAATTAATGTCAGAAAGCACCGCAAAAATCGATTTAACTACCAAAAAAAACCTCTATGAGCGGACTTTTCGCTGTTCCCAATACTTCGTTTATAATCCCTTTGATGCCACTTCCTTGCAAGGTTGGGCTTTAGACCCAAATCAATGCTATCAAGAAATTATTCCCGACCACCGCGGTTGGTTATGGTGTCAACGTTTGGGATTATGGTTAGGAGTCTGGATGGGCATCATACAGCGAGAAGAAGCCCCTTGGCTGCGTTTTTATGACCTAGACGGCAATTTAATCCTCTTACCTGCAGAATTAGCCGAAATTGAACGTCAGAATGCTGAAATTGAACGTCAGAATGCCGAAATTGAACGTCAGAATGCTGAAATTGAACGTCAGAATGCTGAAATTGAACGTCAACGGGCTCAGGCAGCCTATCAACAGGCCGAAAACGAACGTCAACGGGCAGAACGTTTAGCGGCGCAATTACGGCAATTAGGCATAAATCCCGATGAAACCCCGTAATCGGCCCAGGACTGACCCCCATCTCTAAAAACCGAAAGCCCACACCTTCCGATCTCGGTTTGTGTGGGCTGATTGTTCACTTAATTCTAAGATTGAAAGCTGATACTTTGGCGAAACCTCAGACCCTAACTCAGAGTAGCACCAGAGCGATCGTAAGTTTGGGAAGAAAAGTCGGCTGAGAAGCGACGTTGAACGGTTTCCCCGTGGCCATTATCATTGTCAATACCGATTTCAGAAGCACTTCTGTCTAACATCGATTGTTGACGATTTTTAACGGCGTGGTGGTGACGCATCATTAAGGCGCGAGCTTGTTGTTCTGTGGACATAATCATTTCCTCCGAGCTGCAAATCGTGTTTAGAACTTTTTAAATCACCCACTAATATATATAACATACAATTCTGTATCTATTTTTACAAAACGTCCTAATCCCAGAAAAATTAACAAAACTTTACAATAGGAGACTCCGAGGCAGAAGGCAGAAGGCAGAAGGCAGAAGGCAGAAGGCAGAAGGCAGAAGGCAGAAGGCAGAAGGCAGAAGGCAGCTTTTATTTATTATCCCCACTTCCCCACTTCCCCATACCCCAATTCATAATTGATAATTCATAATTCATAATTCCCAAGACATCAATCGCCCTTATACCTTAATCGAACTAGGTTCATCGAGGGCAGCGATAATGCGATGACAACCGGAAAAGGGTTGCGCCCATTGATACTGGTGTTCTAAAGGATTACCCCAACAGAGACCGAGGTATAATTCTGTGCGCGCCACATCTAATTCCGCCCATTCGGACTGGGCGACTAATTCGGCTAGAGAGTCGGCAGAAATGGGACGACGGGAGTTAAGTGCCAACCAAAAATTCATATTAGGGGTGATACTGTTCCAAAAATCTAAAACCGAGGCTTTAGCAGCCATGAGAATTTCCTTGTCACCCTCCACGGCAACTAATTGATTATGAATTTCGGGATAACGGATAGTGCGATCGCCCCATTGACAAACACGCCAGATAATGCCTGAAACCTGATATTGTTGTTGATAATCGTGAACTTGGCGGCGAAAATCCTGATAGGCGAAGACTTTGCCCACCTTTTCTAGATTTATCGCCTTGGCAATCACCGGATTATCAATGCGCTCCGCTGGAGAGAGTAACAGACGTTCCCCTTTGCAAGTGGCGTGCATTTCTCGCTCGAGGATTTCAATTAACTGCTGTGTCGAGTAAGCCATACTACCGCTCTTACCTGAGAGAGGATTTCTTTTTATAATAAACCCGAATTTCGGTAGTGGAAAGGCTCGATCGCCAGAAAATTGTCAATCATCGGACATATCGGCAGCATACCCCTTAATACTTATGGGCGAAAAAACCCCTGAAAACACTGGAATCGACAGGGAGAGAAGACAGTTAGACTGTCTGGTTTTACGTCTGTTACTTTTTTTCTTGTCCAGATGGTGAGAATTGTCAGGAAAAGTGTGTGGAAACGGGGTCTATACTGATAGTTTCTTCAGCAAAATAGTCCTAAAAGTCTTTCCAGGTAAATATTTCACGATTCTATAAGCAAAAATTATCACACAAAGTCGAGAAGAGCCAGGATTTTTATCGATTCGAGTTAATCGATCGGGAATAGTAAGTAAGACCTATTTAAACCAATTATTCTTAGATTAGCCCAATCTCCGCCAATCCCTTTACTTTTTATCTTTGCATGAATGCCGCTTACCTTGTCTCAAAAAGTAATTTAAATTACAAACAGCGTAACCCCCGAACCCTGGAGCGCATTAATTTTTTCATGAGATGCTCGCAGGCAGTTGTGAATGTATTTATAATGATTTAAGAGTCACTGATATATTTAATGAAAAACTAGGCCAATCCAGGACTAGATAGCATCGTGATAAGGGGGATAGGACTTTGGACTCCGCTAACGATCAGAAAATTCTCGGCTATTTCATCGAAGAAGCGAAAGAACACCTGGAAACTTTAGAACAGGGGATTTTAAACTTAGGCCATCTCGTCAATAACACTGAACAGATTAACGAGGTGTTTCGTGCCGCCCATTCCGTCAAGGCAGGGGCGGCCATGTTAGGCTATAGTAGTATCCAGAAAACTGCTCACCGTCTTGAGGATGCTTTCACAATATTGAAAGAAAACCCCATAGAAGTGGATCAAAAATTAGAGTCTTTGTTCCTCAAGAGTTATGAGCTACTTCACGTATTGATTGATAAGCTGCAGGAGCCATTAGGTTTGCAGGCCGAAGAAGCTAATGCTATCGTCAAAAACGGTGAACCGACTTTTGCTGAATTACAGGCCCATCTTAACTATCTGCTCGGCCAAGTAAAATCCACCCCCGCTATTGCGGCAAGATATTCTATCTCCATCAGCGTCAGAGATAGCCTCAAACAGATGTTAAAACTGTTTAAACAGGAAGAAACCAGCACTTCCCGTGAGCAATTGCAAGAATTAATTTTATCTCTGTCTCAATTAGCTTCAGAACAACAACAATGGCAATATTTAGTTAAAAATGCCCAATCAGCCTTAGCCAACCCCAAACATTCCTACCGCACTCTCGCCCCAGTTATTATTAGGGAATTAAAACAAGCTAGTGATTTATTAGAATGGGGTCGCGGGGAAGAAATCACCGTCAGTCAAGAATTGCAATTATTAGCCGCCGCCAAATTACCACAAATCCTGATTAACCCGGAAGCGGAATCAATAGTTAGTACATACGAACTTTTTTCTGATCAAGATTTAGAAGAAGCTTCAAATTGGAGTGAAAATCAGGATCCTAATGAGTCAGAAAAGCGTTTGTTAGAGTTAAGTCAAATCCCAACGGAGCGAAAAGTAGAGATGGCAAGCCAAAGGGAAGCATATCAACTAGCTGAAGAAAAATTAACACCCGAATTTGAGGAGAATCAAAGAGCAGCTTTAATTAAGGAGACTCTAGCTTGGACGGGTGGTAACTTGGAGTTAACGGAAATAGTTATCCGTTTGCTAATCGACAATAAAAATGAGTTACAGGAAGGACAAGAAAAACCATTAATTGAACAATTGATTCAGAAACATATTGTAAAAAATTGGTTAGAAAATAAAGCGGCATCCCATCTCCAGAAAATACAAAACAGTCTCTTAACTGCTGATGAAAATGTTAGGTCAAGATTAGAAATCTATCAAGAAATTTTGCAACAGGGGGGAGTCTTTGCTGATAACAAACCAGAAAAACTGGCACTGCAGCAAGCAGAATTAGTGATTAAAAATGATGATTATCTAGAAGTGAGTAATCAAATTTACCAAGAGGTATTTAATGTTCAATGGGTTAGACAAGAACTAGAAAAATTAGTTAAGGTGGAAAATTCTCCTGCTGATTTAACTAAATTGTTATCTTTCTTGGCAATATTAGGCTTTCTTGGATTTGCTTTTTTGTCATTCAAGACTCCTGAAAAGACTCCTAATGTCGTAGTTAAAACCTCACCTAGTATTCCAGAAATTTGTGCTAAACGAGATTTTAATATTAGCTTAAACAGGACTATTCAACAACTGCAAGACTTGAAAAGGAAACAAGGTAATCGGCTTTCTGAAAAGTGTGCGACTCAATTAAGTGAATTAATGTTAATTCAGCAGGCAATAGGATTAGCTGCCAATAATTTTGTGGCTAATCTACCGGGTAAATACGGTGCTTTTGAAATGTTGTGCAAAATCCCCCCAACTTCTGATAACTTTAAAGAAGCTCAATTTTGGGCAAAACGTTGGCACAATGACAAAGCTTGGAAACTGGATATCGAGCGAGCTTTGCCAGATAATCCAGATTGCCAAAAACTTATCGAATAAACATTAACTTTTTAGTCACTAAATACCCCATCACTACCCGTTAATTCATCGGATAATGATACCCGGATTCCTTCCCTTCCCCGTGACCAAAATAGTGAGAATAGGTCGGAAACATTGAAGGATTGACTCTTGATAAAAGGAGAGAAGTTAACTGGTGGGTTCTTTTGACGTAAAACAATTACTTGCATATAGTAGAGGAGATTGCCAATCATTAGCCAGAGAACTAAACTAAAAATAAAGGTAAATGCCATGACTATAACCCATCCAAAAAATTGAAAAGCGACTTGAGATATGCGACTATTTTGTGTTAATCCAAGGGCGAATTCTCCCGCATCTTTGGTACTAAAGAAACCCACTGCCATTGTTCCCCAAAAACCACAGAAAAGATGTACTGAAATTGCTCCCACTGGATCATCAACTACTTTAGTTTTAACTAAAAATTCTCCCCCCAATAAGACGATAATGCCACTAATGCCACCGATGATAATAGCTGATTTGATATTAACATAACCTGAGGATGCCGTAATCCCCACTAATCCCCCCAAAATGCCATTAATAATTATGGATAAACTGACTTTGCGGCCAATTAAAGGATTAAAAATTAAGGCCAAAAATCCTCCTGTAGCAGCGGCAATAACCGTAGTAGTAATTACCATGGGGACATCATTCAAATTTACTGCCGAACCACCATTAAAACCAAACCATCCTAACCAAAGAATGAAACAACCAAGAGTTGCAAATCCTAACTGATGGGGAGCAAAATTTCCCCTTTCTTTTTCTTCATAACGATCAGTTTTGCGATTATAACCAAAGCGTCCATCTCTCGGTTTTAGTAACCAAGCACCCACTAATCCGGCCATTCCTCCCACCGAATGCACCACCGTTGAACCAGCAAAATCTCGAAACTTAAATAAGTTATATAACCATCCTTCCGATGACCAAATCCAATGTCCTGTAATAGAATAAGAAAAAGCGACTAAAAAGAAGCTAAATAGCAAAAATGCCCAAAATTTAACCCTTTCTGCCACCGCTCCCGATACAATGGTTGCCGCAGTTCCTGCAAAGGTTAATTGAAAGAAAAACAAAGTAGCAATTGAACGACCTGGCCACGATTCTTGGAATTGACTGTATTGATTATTAGGGGTTAAAATTTCCAAGAAAAATCCTGTACCACCAGAGAAACTATTTTGTAGTACCGATGTATTGCCAAACATTAAACCGAAACCAAACATCCAATAAGCTAAGGCAGAAATACAGAAGACAATTAGGTTTTTAGCTAAAACATTAGTGGCGTTATTAGTACGACAAAAACCCGTTTCCAGCAGGGCAAAACCTGCATTCATAAAGAATACTAATGAGCCAGCTGTTAACATCCAGATATTAGCAACTAAATCCAGAGTAGAATTATTTAAATCCTGTGCTGTGACTTTGCCTACACCGATCAACAGCATGACGATAAGAGAGAAACAAAAAGATAGGATGTTACGCAAACGCGGGCGATATTCTAGAAAAGATAATAATCGATTCATGGGGTATAGCTATGATGGGCAATTTCCCCTTTATGATAATTGATTTAATCCCCTATCGTTCACTCAAAACTGCTTTTTTCTGATCCAGATAGCCAGAATTGTCAGGAAAAGTCAACCCATCACTCCCTCTCAAGGATTTTTACCGATTCCAGTTAATCGCTCAAGAGCAGTACCAGTGTATTTAATTAACTGGCCGAAGTTTAATTTATCCTACTATTCTCCTGTTCTATTTCTCGCAGTCTTTTTAAAATTATTGATTGTGTTGAGTTATCTCTAATTTTATTAATATCTTCATCAGTAAAACCCATAGTAAATAATAACCATATTAATTCTTCTTTCTGATCGCTGCCACTAAATCCTGCTAGAATAGCGTCTAATCTTCTTTGATAGTTCTTTTGCTTTTTTTCCAGTGTATATCTCCCGATTAATTCTTCGATGTATTTTTGAATAGTAAGTCTTTGAAAACGATCAAATTCATGTCTGGTATCATCATATAGTCTGTTTCTCTCCGATGCCAATTTCTCGTCGAAAGTCTCCATAATAGATATTTGAAATCCTTGGTACAACTCTAATAGCTTTTTGATCAGACTGGAGACAGGATTAATTGTAGATAGGCTAAATCCACCCATTACTTGGTCAATTTGTTCTAAATTAGGGTTTAAGGAACTAATAATAAAACCGAAGACCAGAGCAATGATTAAATTAACATATACATTATCCTCGATCGAGCTTAATAGAGAAAATATAAATTGAATCAGATAGTATAAGAGTATTGATATAACAATTTTGACAATTAATAAACAACGGAAAGTCTTTAAAAAATCCTTTTTTAAATTAGGAAATAAATGACGAATCCTAAAAGCTGAGAAATAGCTAATTCTAGTTTCAACTGCTACTCCAATAATTATCGCAGTCACCACAAAAGACCACCGATGTCCTTCCACAAATTTCTGTATTTCACTAGAAAGGTCGGTGGCAGCAGTTGTCTGAGAATCTACTAAAAATAGGTAATGGGTGAATGAACTGAAAAAAGGAAACTTATCTAATTCCGTTAGAACCTGACTACAAAATACCATTTACCCTCAGCCAACGAGTTTTCCAAGTGGGAGTAAAGATTTCGTAGTTTTTTTGTTTATTGACTTTGATATAGCCTTTGTCCTTTAGTTCTACTAATTTACGTTGTAAGTCAGCTTCTCCAACTCTATCTGTTTCAATTTTAAAGCTTACGACAGTGGCAGCCCTAACTTTGAGTAAATCAGATAAAAGAGACTTCTCCGCGGAGGTTAAATAATTGTCAGACTTAGCTGAAGTCCCAGAATCACCCTTATAAGTGTCCTTGTCTTTGGGCTTAGGAGGAAATATGTCAAGCATTATATTTTGTGTAGTTTATAAATACACTTCGACCAGTACATCTTGATCCTCAGTCATGACTCTCTGATCTCATGACTGATATATGTCTGACTCTGATCTCATGACTGAGATATGTCTGAGTTTTTTGCGATAAAATAGAGATTGCGTAGATTGATGGAAGTTTATGGGGCGATCGCTTAAAGTAAAATCAGAATATATCCCTAGAGTCAGACAAGCAGTTAAACGCAATAGTTTCGCAACTCAACAGCTGCTTGCTGAGGAGTTAGGGTTGGCAAAATCGACTATTAGCCTTTTTCTTAACGGTAAACCGATTAGTAATCTCAATTTTTATGAAATTTGTCAAAAATTAGGACTTGATTATCGAGAAATCGCTGACTGGGATGAGTTGGAGGAAACAGCAGCTGCCACGTCTGAGGATGAGGGAGAAAACCGGGCTGCGGATTTTTCCAAGTATATTGAACGTCCTCCAGTGGAACAGCTTTGTCTGGAGACGGTGAGTCAAGCAGGTTCATTGTTGCGGATTAAATCAGCCAAGGGAATGGGTAAAACCCTATTAGTCGATAGAATTTTGAGTCAAGTTGACAAAAGACAGTATAAAACCGTCAGTTTGAGTTTTTTACAAGCAAGCAAAGGAATTATCGGCGATTTAGACCGATTGCTCTCTTGGTTTGCTTTGATTATTTCCAAGACATTAGGGTTAGCAGCTCTCTTTCAGGAAAAATGGCAAGAAGGATTAGGACTTTATAGCTGTACTGCCTATTTTGAAGACCATTTGCTCAAAAAGCTGGATAAACCCCTAATTTTAGTTTTAGAGGAGATAGATAGTCTCTTTACCTATACCAGCGTTGCCGACGATTTCCTTAGTTTATTTCGTCTTTGGCACGAGGAGGCAAAAAATAATAATACTTGGCAAAAGTTACACTTAATTATCACCTATTCCACAGAAAATTATGTTCCTGCTGACCTGAATAAATCTCCTTTGAATGTAGGAACAGAAATCCTGTTACCTGATTTTACTCTAGAACAGGTCTTGACTCTAGCCAATAAATATCAGGCTGACTTGGGAGAAGATGAACTGCAAAGAATAATTAATCTTGTCGGGGGACATCCCTATTTAATCCAAAAAGCGATTTATGGGATTAGCCAAAAACAACTGTCTTTAGCAGATTTTTTAGAGACAGCAGCCACGGAAGCGGGGATTTATGGGGATCATTTGCGAGGACATTTGCTAAACTTACAAGAACATCCAAACCTAGCAGCAGGAATGAAAAAGGTTGTAGAGTCGTCTTCTCCCGTTGATTTAGGTGCAACAATTAATTGGCAACTTCATAGTTTAGGATTAGTAACCTTTGTGCAGAATGCTGTTCAACCCCGTTATCCACTATACAGCAACTATTTTAGGTATCGCCTATCCTCCTAAAATCCGATATATTGAGTTAGGCACAGATAACCTTTGATTAAATTATTCATCAAAATTAACTAATCAGACAAATTGCTAATTTTAATCCTATGGCGAACAATTTTTATCATATTGGAGGCAGCGTCCCCCTAGAGTCACCTAGTTATATCAAGCGGGAAGCAGATGATCTATTTTATAACTATCTAAAAAATGGACAGTATTGCTATGTGTTGAATTCCCGTCAGATGGGAAAATCAAGTTTGTGGGTACAGACACAGAAACGACTGCAAGAGGATAATATTGATTGTGCCACCATTGATTTGAGTGGTCTAGGAAAAAACATCTCCGAAGATATTTGGTATCGAGTATTATTTGAGCAACTGGTTAAACGCTTCAATCTTTCTATTCGGGGAAAAGAGCAAACTTGGTGGGATGAACGAGCCTATAAATCACCTATTAATCGTCTTGATCAATTTGTTGAGGAAGTTCTCTTAAAGGAGGTATCCCGACCTATTGTTATCTGTTTCGATGAAATTGATAGCGTTCTGAGCTTAAATTTTTCCACAGATGATTTCTTTGCTTGGCTGCGTAGCTGTCATGAAAAACGTCCTCATAATAGGGATTACCAACGTCTAACCTTTTGTATGTTGGGGGTAGCGGCAGTTTCTAACTTTATTCTAGATAATTATCGTAGTCCTTTTAATATTGGTAAAGATATTCGATTATCTGGATTTACTATAAAGGATGCCAAAAAACTTGCCGAGGGATTGCAGGACAAAGTTATCGCACCGCAACGGGTTTTAGAGGAGGTTATAGACTGGACAGGTGGACAACCATTTTTAACTCAAAAAATTTGTAATTTAATCTCCACATCTCGCCCTGGATTTGGCAAGGAATCCCCAGCAACCCCGATTAATGTCGGCGATTTTATCCAGTCGCAAGTAATTAGTAACTGGGTATCTCAAGATAGTCCAGAACACCTAAAAACTATTCGGAATCGTTTATTAAATAAGCGTGTCACGGGTAGAAGAATGCTGAAGCTTTACCAAGAAATTTTAAGAAATGGTGAAATTACCGATGATGGTAGTCCCGATCAAATAGAATTACGCTTAACGGGATTGGTAGTTCAAGACCGACAAAAGTTAAAAGTTTATAATAAGATTTATAGAAATGTTTTTAATGAAAATTGGGTGACAACGGAATTAAATAAAATCCCTGCATACTACGAAAGAGTAGATCAACTAGCTAAAATACTATTAAGGACTGAATTTGATGAGAATCAAAGAGCAGCTTTAATTGAGGAAATTCCAGCTTGGACAGGTGGTAACTGGGAGTTAACGATAATAGTTATCCTTTTGCTAATCGACAATAAAAATGAGTTACGAGAAGGACAAGAAAAACCAAAAATTGAACAATTAATTCAGAAAAATATTGTAGAAAATTGGTTACAAAATAAAGCGGCAGACCATCTCCAGAAAATACAAAACAGTCTCTTAACTCCTGATAAAAATGTTAGGTCAAGATTAGAAATCTATCAAGAAATTTTGCAGGGGAGAGTCTTTGCTGATAACAAACCAGAAAAATTGGCACTTCAGCAAGCAGAATTAGTGATTAACAATGATGAGTATCTAGAAGTGACCAATCGAATTTATCAAGAGGTATTTAATATTCAATGGGTTAAACAAGAATTAGAAAAATTAGTTAAGGAGGAGGATTCTACCTTTTCGTCGGCACTATTACTACTTGGTACGTTTATTATTTTGTTCTTATTATCATTGCAACCACAAAGAACTCCCGATAAGGAACCCTCACCTAGTATTCCAGAAATTTGTACTAAACGAGATTTTAATATTAGCTTGGAAAAGAATATTCAACAACTGCAAGACTTGCAAAAGCAACAAGGTGATCAGTTTTATTACAAGTGTGGGACTCAATTAAATGAATTAAGGTTAATTCAGCAAGCAATAGGACTAGCTGTCGATAATTTTGTCGCTGATGTGCCGGGTAGAGAAGGTGCTTTTGAAATTTTGTGCAAAATCCCCCCAACTTCTGATAACTTTAAAGAAGCTCAATTTTGGGCAAAACGTTGGTATAATGACAGAGCTTGGAAATCGGATATCGATCGAGCTTTGCAAGATAATCCAAATTGCCAAAAACTTATTGAATAAACATTAATTTTTCAATCACTAAATACCCCATCACTACCCGTTAATTCCTCGGATAATGATACTCGGATTCCTTCCCTTCCCCGTGACCAAAATAGAGAGAATAGGTCAGGAAGATTCAATAATTGACTCCTGATAACAGGAGAGGAATTAACCTGTGGGTTCTTTTGACGTAAAACAATTACTTGCATATAATAGAGGAGATTGCCAATCATTAGCCAGAGAATTAAACTAAAAATAACCCATCAAAAATTAGAATCGCCTATAACTCTCATGGGCAATTTCCCCTTTATAGTAATTGATTTAATCCCCTATCGTTCACTCAAAACTGCTTTTTTTCTGATCCAGATAGCGAGAATTGTCAGGAAAAGTAAACCCATCACTCCCGCTAAAGGATTTTTACCGATTCCAGTTAACCAATTGGGAACAGTACCAGTGTATTTAATTAACTGACCCACATTTAATATATAGTATGCCCAGATTAAACCCGCGTGCAGACCGATACTTTTACCCAAATTACCACCACAGGCGCGTTTGGCCCAACCGAGAATCAATCCTAGCAAGACTAAGGCAGGAAATTGGGGAAAAGTGCGGATAATTTCGGCTAAAGGTTTAATAAAGTGGGTAAGAGCGAAAATTAAGGCACTAATCACTAGAGCGATAGCGGGACGATAATCCTTTTCTAATTCTCGCAGTAACCAGCCCCGAAATAGCAATTCTTCGGCAAAACCCACCGCTAAAGCGACTAAAAACCCCTCCAGGATGATTTTGCTGATCTGGGGATTTGCGGGTAAGAAATTTAACCAACCTAGGAACGCTTGGGATAGAAAAAGCGAGAAAGTGAAAAATAAACCGATCGCTAACCCGTTAATTAACTCGATCAGCGTTTTTCTTCGCCAAATCAACCCATAATCGGCTAATCCCTCATCACCATAAATTATCCGTCCCCACCAATGGGATAACCCCAAAAACTCTAGATAGAGAACAGAAAGGGTCAAAATTGAGACCAGATTAGCATTAGTGGCAAAAAAGTGATAGAGGGGAAGTGCGATCGGCAACCAGAGAAAAAGTAGGAGCAAAATAAAAATTCCCAGTCGCAGGGGGACTGGGTAAGTGGCAATTACCCGCAATCTTTTATTCATCGGGTTCGATGCTGCTAGTCAAACCTTTATTTTTCAAGGTTTCACAGTAAAATTCCGCGTGTTCTTGGATGCAGGTAATCACCAAGGCTGTACCATTCGTGTGCGCTTCCATCATGATATCAACTGCTTGGGGTTGCGTCATACCGGCGATCGTTTGCATTAAACTCTGAACCACATACTCCATCGAGTTAAAGTCGTCATTGTGGAGTAAAACGCGATAACGCGGTGCTGGTTTACGGATTGTCGCTGTGGAACGCTTTTCGATGACTTCTGTGGACACCGTGTCTCTCCTTTGAATCTATATCGCAAATACAGGTCAATTACTTAATGATCATAATCAAAATTTCCGGATTGAGCTAGGCTTTTTCTGTGATCCGTGGGGGGTTGGGTGTTGGGGGTTGGGTGTTTCTTGGGTTAGCCTAGTTTGATCAGGGTTCTTCTCGGTTCTGTGTGATAAGTTTAACTTACAGAGGATCGATCCATCTTTGTGTCCTTTGTGTCTTTGTGGTTCCTTCCACTCGCTCGCCAGAAAGAATGTATCTTAGAATACATTTTGCCCACCAAACCTAAGAGAGCTTAATACGCACAAACACCCACACTACCTCTCTTGAATTTGTACCCGTTGGTTTAATTGATTCATAGTCAGAGAAATCACCAAATTAAAGAATAAATAGGTTGCCATAACTACTATTAACATTTCTACAGCTTTTCCTGTCTGATTAGCGATGGTACTAGAGATAGCATAAATATCATTATAACCAATAGCGATCGCTAAACTAGAGTTTTTAACAAGGTTTAAACATTCATTAGTTAGAGGAGGAATAATCACCGGCAAAGCTTGGGGAAAAATTACTAATCTTATCACTAATAAAGGTTTTAATCCCAAGGCTTTGGCTGCTTCCCATTGTCCCCGATTAACCGATTGAATCCCCCCCCGTACCGTTTCCGCAATAAAGGCAGCTGTATAAACAGTTAAACCGATCAAGAGGGTAGCAAACTCGGAAGAAAGATGTAAACCAAAGTCAATATTTTGATTAATAGGATTAATCTGGGGGCTTTGCCATTTTAAACCCCAGATTAGAGGAATTATAACTAGGATTAGTAGGCTAGTTAGGTATAAAATAAGTTTATTTTTTATATATAAAAATACTGAAAGAATTATTCCTAAAATCATGATAGATAAGGCTAACCATGTTCTAAAACTATTAGCAGGGAATGGTAAATATACTCCTGAGTTATTTAAAAATATACTACCCAAAAACTCTAAGGATTCCTCAATCTTTGGCAGTTTTAGAAATACAGCAAAATACCAGAAGAATAATTGTAATAATAAAGGAGTATTACGAATAGTTTCCACATAGATTGTAGCCAACTGACGAATTAACCAATTATCGGACAAGCGACCTAACCCGATGACTATTCCCAGACTAATCGCCAAAAATATGCCACTAATCATAATACGGAGGGAATTTACTAATCCCACCAAAAGAGCGCGAAAATAGGTATCGGTGGGACTGTAGGGAATAGGGGAGTCACCAATCGCAAAAGAAGCTGGTCGGTCAGGATCAAAGAGAAAGCCAAAGCCAAAACTTAAGCGTAAGCGTTGGAAATTAATCACTAAATTGCGACCAAAAAACCAGAAAATTAGGCAGACAATTAGCAGGATAATTACCTGTAAAAAAATCTTCTGAAATCGCTCATCGTACCAAAAAGAATTTTTCTGATGTAAAGTCATAAGTGGTCGTACAAAATTAATTTCTTGGTTAGGATAGGCAAAAGGTAAAGAGCAAAAGGTCAGAGGTAGTTATACTAAATCCGTTGAGTATAGGTAACATATCAGGATAGGCAAAAGGCAGGAGGCAAGAGCCAAAAGGGGGAATAAATAATCAGTTTTTAATAACTGGATTTAGTATTAGATATGTGTAATTAATTTTGCCTAGGTACTTAACAAAAGAAATCGGTGACTTTTGGCCACCGATTAAGAAAATCAAAACGTATTTAGATAACCCCCAGACGGGAGAGACCGAGGATAACACCAGCGCCGAGGACATGACCAAAACTGGTAGTACCCAGTAAAGCGCCTAATCCCATACCACCGAATAAAGCGGGGGAAGGCAAAGCTGGACCAACGTTTTGTCGTTGAATAGTCGCTTTACCGAAAGCAATAGCGAGAATATTGCAGATAATCATGATAATCGCCACTTTGGGACTCCATTCGCTGGAACCTTGCACGACGGTGGCGGCCATTAATAGGGTTGAATACATTGAAATTCTCCTGAACAGGTCGTTTTAAGTTTTTAATCTTAAAGGTAGTTTTCACCCCACATCACGCCCTGTTGCAATACTTAATAATCAAAAGCACAGGAGTCAACCATACAGCCAATTCATCTCCACTCCTGAACTACTTGCTTAGTACAAATTTAAGTTTAAGCCTACTTCTCTAGCGAAGAGAGCTAATCCTTTCTTTTCAATGGTTTTGATAGCTTTGGTGGAGAGGCGTAGTTTTACCCAACGGTTGCCTTCCGACCACCAAACTCTTTTCCATTGTAGATTTGCTTCTTGTAATTTTTTGGTGCGACGGTGGGAGTGGGACACCGCATAGGCGTTATTGGCCTTTTTTCCCGTCATAGTACAGACTCTAGACATAATTTGCTCCTGTGCGATCGATGTTTGTCAATAGTCAACCTTTCTAGTTTAACTCAAATTTCGCCAGAAGTCCCCCCCTTCCCATGGGTGAAGTGAACGGAATTGACACTCCCTTCGCACTAAGCGCAAGGGATTCTTGGTTCCGCCGAGTTTCCTGAATCTATGGCTAACGCTACTGAGAGGAACTATTTCGGCTCTTCCGGTTTTCGTGTGTTAATTTTTGTTATGAATTAAAGCAAGCAAACAGCTTAAGTCGAAGACGTGCAAAATTGGTAAATTCATAACTTATTCTTTTAATAAGCTTTATTTTGGTATTCATTCCCTCAATTAATCCTTTGTTTGTATGATTTTCAAAGTAATTACAAATACCAAGCGAATGCTTCTGGATCATCCTGGCACTACTTTCATATAATATCCCGCCTATTCTTATCCATTTTTTCAATTTTCTCTCAGCACCTCTGAACGTTCTACTACTTTGATAAATTTGTCTAATTTCTTCTTTCATTTCCCAGGCTATTCCCAAGCAGAGATGTTCTTTTAAGATAACTTCTAGTTGTTGTTTTTGCTCGTCCTTTAAGTACTCTTTATTCTTCCATAATAAATGAGGTAATCCTTTTTCATGCACCCCCATTAACTTTCTCAATTTATTAAGCTCGTCATTGATGATGGCCATTACATGAAAACGGTCATAGATGATTTTAGCATTAGGAAATAATTCCTTGATTACTGCTGTAAATCCTGACCACATATAGACGCTCACTTCTTTCACCTTCTCCCGAACTGCCTGGAGGCTGTGCTTTTAAGGCTTCCAAATTCATCTTGCTTATGTCCTTTAATCACATCTAGTAAAATTTTCTTGTCCAGATCTACGACCGTTGTTATGAAATCTTTATGTCCTTTTAAGTTACTAAATTCATCTAAGCTTATTCGTTCTGGTTTTTCCCACTCTTCCTTTTCTAGTTCTTTAGCACATTGATTAAATATTAACTCAACTTCTTCCTATCCCCTATCTTCCATCTCCCATCAGCCTGACGACCGGCTACTACCCCCGGGAAAAACTTTTTCAGCAGACTCTATTGAGGAGATAGAAGTCGTCAATCAGCCAAAAAACTTTGGGCTAGTTTACCAGGTGTTTACCGACAATGCGCGGTTGCTTACACAGACTTTTGGGAGTCCTATAAAACAGTCATTCCCAGTAAACGTCATCGACCGGTCGGGAAAGAAATTGGTCAAACTAATCCTATTGAAAGATTAAATAATACCTTTCGACACAGGCTTTCTTGGTTGGTGAGAGAGAGTCTATCTTTCTCTAGAAAAATGGAGAATCATGTTGGGGAAACTCTTGGTATTTTATCCATGACTACAATGTAAAGCGGCTCTTCGGGAATTGTTATGCAAATAATTAACTTAAAATAAAATTCGATGAGAGCAACTACGCTCAAAAGTAGCTGAAATTCATACAGGAAAAGACTTAAGGCACAAACTGGTTAATA
>SFBI01000079.1 GCA_007095845.1 Microcystis aeruginosa Ma_MB_S_20031200_S102 | reverse complement strand
CCAACAGAGTTCAAACGCTTGTTTGGCGTCTATCCAGATACATTTAAGGACATGGTAACAGTCCTAAAGGCAGAAAAAGTTTGGCAAAAAAAGACAGCTAGACCGAGCAAATTGAGTACAGAAGACCAACTACTAATAACATTAGAGTATTGGCGAGAATATCGCACCTATTTTCATCTGGGAAATAGCTGGGGTATTAACGAATCAACGGCGTATAGAATTGTTAGAAAAGTAGAGAATATTCTCATCAAATCAGGTCTGTTTAATCTACCGAAAAAAGCCCTATTAGAAAGTAATAGTGAAATAGAAGTAATAGTGGTGGATGTGTCAGAACATGAGATAGAAAGACCCAAAAAAAACAGAAATCATGCTATAGCGGGAAGCAGGGATACCACACATTAAAGTCGCAAGTCGTTGCCGATCTCGCGCAGCGAGCGCGTTGCGACCAAAAAAGCGAGCAGGTAATCTGTATCCGTTGTGAGAAAGGAAGAGTCCATGATTTTCGACTGGGTCAAGAGAGCAAAAGTTAAATAAGGGAATAGAAATATTAGGAGATAAAGGCTATCAAGGAATTCATAAAATCCATCAAAACAGTCAAATCCCTCATAAAAAAAAGAAAAAAGAAAAACTAAGTAAAGAGCAAAAAAAAGCCAATCGTCAGTTATCACAACGGCGCATAATTATAGAACATATTCATCGTCGTCTCAAAATAGTTCGGATACTTTCATCAAGATACAGAAATCGCAGACGGCGATTTGGTCTGAGATTGAATTTGATTGCTGGTATCTACAATTACGAACAAGGTAATGGGATCAAGCCAATATTTAGCGAGTTTGCGATCGCGTTTGACATGGATATGGGCTGGCTCTTGTTGATCTGAACTGAAAAAGATAAAACTGTAAGGCCCAACTTGAAGGACGGTAGGCATGAGAAAAGCTATTTTAAAGGTATATTTAGCTCTATGCTCTTATTATATGTCAATTTCTCTAATTCACAATTACCCACAAAAAAAGAGACCCTTGCAGATATCCTGTTGTAATACCTTCAATTAAAGCTTAGTTTTTGTCTGCCTGGGTGTGGCGGCGCTTGAAGCCAACTCCCAGAGCGACGACAGCCCCCAGAGCGACGAGGGCAGAGGGTTCCGGGGTTTGAGCGGGAGGAGCGGCATCGCACTTAAACCCACAGCTGCAATCAATGTGCATGGTGCGTTCCCCAAAAATCGATCGCTGGAGCAGTAGGAGTCACATTAGGGAACGCACCCTACAAGATCGGCGATCGCACTAGAAGATCAGCGATCGCACTTAGTAAACTCTCAGCTATGAGATAGATAACTTAAAATAACCGCCATACAAACAAGATAAATAAGAATTCCTCCAATTTTAGTTGCGATTGGGAATGAACCAAAGAGGAGAAAAACAATCACCACAGCACTTATTAAGAGCGAAAGAATTGCTTTAACTTTCTTCATTATTAAACTAAATTCAAGGATTTGATGGATTTGATTGATTTGATGGTGCTGGTTGGTGGAGCGGGGGATTTGGCTTTGCTTCTGATTTAGCAAGATCTTGAAAATCACCTAATATAAAAGTACTCATTATTGCTAAAAAAGTCAGTATCCATAAAGTCACTGGCCCAGATGTTCCAGTAAACTTCAAATTAGCAAACTCGAAAGATAAATCCCTTCCTGTTACAATCTCAAGCGTTAAGACAATCGTAAATGCTGTAACAGACGAAAATGCAACAGCCCCAAACAATGCAAAGCTCGGATGAATAGGAGAATTCCAATACATTCGCCAACCAATGATAATCGAAATTCCAAATCTCTCCACTTAATCCCGATTGTGAGTCTCACTTTGCTTTTAACTATCGCTCTTCTGGGAGTCTGGCAAAAGTCTTACAGTCTCTAAACCCTAGCTCTCTTATGGGGTAAGCCTTCAAGCTATCGCTAACTAACAGAAACCCGAAATTTGAGTTTTTATTAGAAAAAAAGTTAGCGATCACTTGTCAACCAAGAGTTTCAGAATATGGATTCGGTTAGGGATTTCCGAAAGTCCCAGAAGAGCTATATTACATCCAAAAAGCGTGTTAGTGACGCTATCTAGCTAGATAAGTTGAAACTTAATTATTACTTCCATTCTGAAAGTTTTTGCTCTAAGCTTTGAATCTGTTTTTTGAGCTTATCCATCTTTTCTTGCTGTGCGGCAACATTTGCTTGTATGAACCTTTCATACGCATTCATACAGGAATTCAAATCCATTGAGAATTGTCCTCTTACATTGGTTAGTCCTGCACCAATTGCACCACCTTCATAGAAAGTTAAGCATCCATATTTATCTGCTAAGTATTCGACACTTTCTCTTCTTGGGTCATCGCGCAGAATATCAGAAATGACAAATTGTCTTCGTTCTTCCTCAGTCATGTTATCCCCTGAATTTTTATAGTTTTTGCCAAAATTCATAGCTAACGGATCGAGAGGTTGAGGCAGACTGACTGAAAAATTCGGCTTCTTGCTAATATCACTTGAAGCAACTAAATCAATAAATTTCTTGATATCAATGGCATAAGTTAAGCCTTCACCTATGCTTTTTCCAGAACCTTTGCCATGAATACCGATTAATTCTCCTCGATTATTAAAGACAGGACCGCCACTAATTCCTGTTTTGGTTCTTAAAGTATAAGCTAAGGTATAGTTGCCAGAGATTTCTCCTAGTGACATTCTTTTTTGTAATTCACCGATTAAGGTTTGTCTATATCTCTTAATATCTTTTTGACTATCTTGAGGCGGTTGCGCCCATCCCGAAACATAGACTTTGTTCTCAGGAATATTATTGGGATCGCCGAAAGCTGCAATCGGATATTGAATATCACTAATAAAAGACAAGATAGCTAAATCATATCCCTTACCTTCATAGCGATAAATTTGGCGATTATAAGCATACTTTTGACCTAATCCTGATGTTGTCGGATTAGTCCCTTCTCCATATACCCGCCCATCAGCCGTGCGAATACCATAGTCAGCATTTGTTGTGGGGATGACATGGGCATTCGTTAGCACATAATATTCACACAATGTCGTTTTAGCATCAGGATTATTTCCTCCTACCATAGCTCCTTTAGTATTGCAACCGCGATGAATAATCACACCTGAACCCGATAGTTCATCTTCTTCGGCATTTTCTACTTGCCTTGGTTCTAGGTTTTTGCCAATCAAAACTGTTGTACCGCGAGCGATATTATCGATACTTTCATAACTAAAATTAGATCTTTGAGACATGACTGGGTTAATTATTAAAATAAGAAAAATAATGAATACAACCCAGGCAAGAATATTAAATTTAGGTTTCACTGTTTTAACTCCTTAATTGATACACAGCTAATTTACCACAAACGTCTTACTGGTACTTTTCTATGCGTTTCTTGTATATATATGGTAATTTCTCTATCTATTTCCTCATATAGTCGCTGTAACCTTTCTATATCTTGAGATAAGACTTGCATCTCATCCTGAAGACTTTTTTCGTTATGTTTTAATCCAATAGCTATCCACTCGGCGATATCGGCTCTAACGTCTGGATTATTAGTTTGAAATGATCCCCCCCTACAGACAAACTCTGGATCAACTCCATAACGCTCTACCATAGACTTAAGAGCTGCATAAGACCAATCTGAAGACTGACCACAAGTCAATTTTTTGCCACTTTGAGCCAGTAAATTCTGATTAGTAAAAGGAACACCAAATAGAACCACTAAACCAATCAATAAACAGGTAAAAAATAATGATAAAAATTTCCATACTGTCTTAGACATTTATTTCACCTCCTTTTTTTGGGGCAATGAATTAATAATTTCATTTAATAGTCTCTTTAATTGATCAACATCCTCTTTTAGACCAACTACACTTTCTTGACCCAATCTCTCCGTTACATTCATACAGGCACTAGTAGTTGCAGCCACCTCTGCTCGGACAATTGTACGATTAGCCCTATAGGTTCTATCTGCGAATCCAACAGAGCAACCATACCTTTCCACTAAAGAACGAAGAGCTTCATAGTAGGGGGAAGTTGGATCAACATCTCTTAGTCCAGATACACTGGTTACTTGAGCCAAATAATTATCAGGAATTTGATGTTCGTCTTCAAAGTGATAGTTTAAACGATTTAGATCAGTCCCAATACTGACCCCAATCAAAGAAAGATAGATAACTAGAACAGTTGCTAAAGATAGAGCGGTATTTTTCCAAAATTGCTTAGACATTTCTGATATTAATTAGTTAGCGAGATGAGCGATTAACAGCACTACCAAATTTACTATAAGGTCTTCGTGGTGTTTGCTGTCCTTCTGTTCCAGTCAAGAAAATTTTAGTTTTAATTGCTAAAATACTACTGAGGAATTGTTGAGGATTACTTTCTGCATCTCTCGGAAAATCAAAGAGAACATTATTTCTTGTACATCCTTCATCAGAACTTCTCACCATACAAACTTTCCAACGGCGACCAATGGTATCTGCAATTAAGATTAACTTTTCGAGATTTCCTTTGTTCATCTCTGCTTGCAGGCTATTAGCAATTTGTCCGCAGGTTTGTTTGATTTGCCCAATATCAGGAATATTTAAGAGGGGCTTTGATGTATTGTTTTTCATCACGATGGTACAATTACCTGATTGCTCAATCGGTTCTAGAAGAATGTCCTCAGCCGCCATAACTGTGACAGCGAGGGAGGCGATCCCCCATGAGACAAGACCGAGCAGAGACGATAGATACAGGGTAGCCCTTTGCATAGTGAAAGTTTCGTGTTAATGGTAGAAAACTAACTATGGTAAACTATAGACTAACCCTGAAACCTCTGTTGATTAATTTTCATCAAGATTTTGCCTATTTTCTAAATAATTCTTAATAAGGAGAGAGATAAATGGCAGACTCACAACCATCAAGTCAAAACCGCTCTGTATCTATTGGCGGCAATGCTATCGGAGCAATTATCCAGACAGGGGACAGCAATCAAGCCTCTTTGGACTTCCAATCTGTGCCACTGCCTGATCCCCAGAGTGTCGATATTCAAGCAACTTTAACCGCCATTCGAGACGCATTAAGTCAACTCGATAGTAGCGATCGCAAAAAAATTGATAATGCTCTCTCGGAGGCAGAGGATGAACTGAAAAAGCCCCAACCTGACAAAGATGAAATCGGTCAAGCTTTAGAGCGAGCGGTTAAATACGCAGAAAAAGCCAATGGCTTTGCTGTAGCGGTGGAAAAACTCAAACCCCATATCACTAATGCTGTCAGTTGGCTAGGCGAGAATTGGTTGCCTATTCTTGCTAAAGTCGGCTTAACGGGAATTTTGTAACCTTAAATTATCTTTTCTTATGACCTCATCCGAGAATCGAAGTATTAGTATCGATCAAAATGCCATTGGTTGTA
The DNA here is from genome assembly GCA_007095845.1 of Microcystis aeruginosa Ma_MB_S_20031200_S102. Classification (GTDB taxonomy): domain Bacteria; phylum Cyanobacteriota; class Cyanobacteriia; order Cyanobacteriales; family Microcystaceae; genus Microcystis; species Microcystis aeruginosa_D. The sequence goes on along the minus strand of SFBI01000079.1, from coordinate 16,885 downwards.
CTCTCATTTCAGGGGATGGAAATCAGGTCGTCATCTATCAAAATCAAGTAGCCCGGACGACCGTTTCGTCTCAAGCAACTCATTCCCAAATAGAGAACTTGGGTTCTAATCCTTATCAAGGACTATTAGCTTTTCAAGAAACCAATGCAGATCAATATTTTGGCAGAGAACAACAGATTACAAAACTTTGGGAGAAACTACGCGACCTAGCTGAAGCTATCAATATCACTAAGATTTTGCCTATATATGGGCCTTCTGGCTCAGGAAAATCCTCTCTGGCAAGGGCAGGATTATTGCCATGCCTAGCTAAAAAGCCACTTCCTGGATTTGCCAAACTTCAGGTTGCTGTTTTTCTTCCCAGTTCCCATCCCCTAGAATCTCTGGCAATGATTTTAGCAAAAGCAATTACCCAAGACCTCGCCCCTATTGCCAAAACCCAGGAATTTAAACAAGAATTGCAAAAGACTAATAAGCAAGGGGAATATGATGGATTGAGGCGTATTTCTGCTGCTTTACCTGATGTTGCTCATGCTCCCTTACTGATTTTAGTCGATCAGTTTGAAGAAATTTACTCCCTCTGCGACGATCCTGAAGAACGCAAAGCTTTTATTGCCAATCTTCTCTATGCAGCCAGCGATCGCTCAGGTCAGGTTATGGTTATTATTACTCTAAGAAGCGATTTTCTGGGCAATATTCAAAAGCATCCCCAACTCAATCAAATATTCTCCCGTCAAGGGTTTCTCGTACCTGCAATGAGTGAAGAGGAATTGCGGGAAGCGATTTGTCAACCTGCAATGCAAGCTGGATACACCTTTGACGAAGCGACGGTTAATTTACTATTAGAACAAACAAGAGACAGGGCAGGCAGTCTTCCGTTGTTGCAATTTGCCTTAACTAAAATCTGGGAAGGATTAGAAAATGGGGCGACTCCCGCAGAGACATTAGAGAGAATCAACGGGGTGGGAGGTGCATTAGCAGGGGAAGCACAAAGAGTATTTGATAGTTTAACAGAAAAGCAACAAAAAATTGCAAGAAGGATATTTCTGGGACTGATTCAATTTGGGATAGGAAATCAGATTACTCGGCGGCGTGTCGATCTCGATCAACTACGTTCTCATCAAGATACTGAAATTGATTTCAGAATTGTATTAGATAGTTTTGCTTTCAAAGGTGTTAGGTTAATTACCTTAGCATCCAGAGGAGAGAAACAACAAACAACAGTTGAAGTCACGCATGAAGCTTTGTTTCAAAACAAAAATTGGCCGCAGTTTACACTATGGGTTGAAGAAGATCAAAGCAATTTACTGTTTCAAAGACGAGTTCAAGAAGAAGCTGAACGTTGGCAAGAAATGGGGCGACCTAAAGGCATTTTATGGCGAACACCCGATTTAGATTTGCTTGAACGTTACTATCAACAAGCAGGGGAAGATATGACCACTCTGCAATTAGAATTTTTTAATTCATGCCGGAAGGCCGCTAAATTAAGACAACTTTGGTTAATAGGAACAATTAGTGGATTTGCATTTCTATTTTGTCTAGTATTTATATTAGGAATTGTCGCTTATTTTAGTAAACTTAAAGCAGAATTAGAAACAATCAAAACCTTGAATCAAACTGCTGAAACTAATTTAGCTTCTGACCAACCCTTTGAAGCACTGGTTGCTGCAACTAAAGCAGGTCAAGAACTCCTGAAAACAAAGCAAAATGATTTTGCAGTTGTCAGTCAAACCAAAGCACTGTTAAATCAAAATCTTTGGCAAGTTAATCGTTTAGATGGTCATACTGACGAAGTTTGGTATGTTCAGTATAGCCAAGACGGAAAACTATTAGCATCAGGAGGTAAAGACGGGGTAATCCATCTTTGGGATGCAGTATCAGGACAACATAAATTTACCTTAAAAGATCATAGAGCTTCTATTAGAGAAATTATTTTTAGTCATGATGATCAGTTGCTGGCTTCTCGCAGTAAGGATGGTATGATTCGATTATGGAGTGTCAAGACGGGGAAGCTTATTGATCATCCTATTAATAACCGTAAAAATATTGAAAGCAAAGAACCAGCTAACAGCATTAGTTTTTCCCCTATTTCTCCCATTTTAGCAATAGGGAAAGAAGATGGAACTGTCGAATTATGGGACGTAGAAAAAAATCAATTGAATAGTTTACCGCTATTAGATAAATCTCCACATCCAGTCAAGCTAGTTAAATTTAGCTCTGATGGCAAAAAACTGGTTGTTGTTCGGGACAATAATACAATTAAAATTTGGAATCTTCAGCAAAATTGGCAAACTTTTTCCATATTTTCAAAAGATAAAGATCCCATAGAAGAAATTCAGATTAAGAAACAGTTTCTTGTAGCCGCAAAGAGTGATGGTTCAGTCCAGATTTGGAATCTAAATTCAAAAACAACTAAGACTTGGAATCTTTATTCAGAGAACAAATGCCCTCCTAAGAATGAACCTGAACTAGATGAATCACTAACTAAAATCTTGAAATTAAGTAGAGATGAAAAAATATTGGCTGTTGCAGAATGTTTGGGAACAGTTCGTCTTTGGAATATTGACAAAATAATTACCTCTAATATAATCGATCAAGATCAACATCCTACACTCAAAGAAGAAAACCCAAATAATATTATCTGGGATCTTCAATTTAGTCCGAATGATCGAACTTTAGCGACGGCTGGCGAGGATAATAAAATTCGTCTTTGGGATTGGAAAACTCGACAAAAACAACCTTTTGCTACACTTTTAGGTCATATCAATCACGTTGGCTCCATTCAGTTTAGTCCTGATGGAAAGATGCTTGCCTCTGCGAGTGATGATCGTACAGTAAGACTATGGCAAATCGAAGAACCTTTTATACCGATTCTTCAAGGACATAATGGAAGTGTTTGGGATGTTTCTTTTAATCCGCAAGCGAACTTGATCTCATCTGTTGGAGAAGATGGCATAATTCGCTTTTGGAATTTACAAGGCAAAAGCCAGAAGTCTAATATTAAGTTACCGAGTAAAGCTCAAAGAACAGATTTATTTACTGTCCAGTTGAACAGCGATAACAAAATTCTAGCGATGGGTGGACAGATTCATAAACAAGACAACACATCAGGACAGATTCAAGTGATAAATGCGGAAACTCAACGAGAATTATATCCTCCTCTGAAAACAGAGTCACCAGTTTTCTCGGTGAGATTTATTCCAGATAAAAATGTTTTAATTTCGGGTGATAGGAAAGGATTAATCTTCTGGGACATTAATAAAGGTCAACCTTTAACGCCTAAAACTTTAACCGAAACCGATTCAGGGGAAATTTATGCAATTGACTTTAATCCTATTCAAAAACAAATCTTAGCTTTTGCGGGGAGCCTAGGAATCATCAATTTCTGGGATATGAACGCAAATAAGTCATTAGACCCTATCATTGCCCAAGTGGGTGATATTTATGCTCTAAAATATAGTCCTGATGGTAAAATTTTGGCATCAGGTGGTGACACAATCCGCCTATGGAATTCTATCACTCATGAACAAATTGCTCTGCTTAACGGTCATATTAGTGGTATTAATAGTCTCCAATTTAGCCCAAATGGAAAGGTTTTAGCATCTGCTAGTGGTGACGGTGAGATAAAACTATGGGATATGTCTAATCAACAACTTTTGGCAACATTAAAGGGACATTATAAAAAAATAAACGACATTGAATTTGTTGGTCAAGATGGATCAATCTTGGCATCTGCTAGTGATGATGGTTCTATTCTTTTGTGGGAATGGAATTCTGATTTAAATAAATTAGTGAATCGAAGCTGCAGATGGCTAGGAAATTATTTAAAATATAATCAACGTTTAAGTAATGACGAACAGAAGCTTTGTGATAGATATTAGTAATATTGGTCTATTTCTTTGATCTTTTATTTGCTATGCTTTCATCTCATCTGGAGTTTAGACTAAATGTTCACCTGATCGGCGATCGCTAAACCTAAAGTTTGATCAAGGATAACCCCGATTTACGAGGATTGGGTGGCTGTTGGTGTACCGTGATGGAGGTGAGGGAATTTTCTTGTCTGGTACGGACTTGGAACAGTGAATATAACTGGACTTCCCCGTTGACAAAAAGATACAATCCTTTCTGGACAACAATCAAATATCTGTTCAGCGATTTAATTGAATAATTTTTCCTTTACAAAAATACAAGAATTATTATAAAAGTTTAAATAAACAAGAAAAAATATAAAGTCTTATGAAGATTATTCAAGAATTATCTCAAAAGTCAACAATTGATGAGATTCTGGCCAGATAATGGGGATGGAGGGGTGAATCAACCTTTCCCAAGTTGAACGGAGATTGTTGTCGAGAGTCGGAGGGAAAAGCAATGAATATCAAGGATACATTACACAATTTTGTCCAGTACCTAACAGAGGCTTTTGCCAGCATTTTTAGTCCCAACAGTGACGAATATCCCGATGTGGGGATGCAGCCTTTTGATTCTGAACCTTACCATGCTCCCAAGGGTAATTCTTAACTAAAAATGACAGATAACTGCTTTGAGATAAGGGTTATGGGTAGGGATAATAACCCTACCTGATTTTATCGAAAAATAATTAATCCTCTGCTTGCCAATCGGGACAACTATCACTATCCCAACCGTAGGGATGGAAACCGCAGACGAGAAGATTACCCCCGTAGATATAACCATGATAATTACGACAACCGATGCAAGCAGCATGGGTGTTAGGATCGGGGTTAACCTTAGGAGTGAGGATAAAATCCGAGGGTTCATCTAATTCCGAAAATAGGAATTCATCGAGGTTAAAAAATTCTTCCAATTCCTGGGGTAAAACCTCTTGAATAAACTGTTCCAGATCGATGATAATCTCCTCATTAATTTCTTCGATAGTTTGGGTCACTTCTTGAAAAAAAGTTTCAATTCCCAGCGCCACAGTTTCGATCACTTCCCAAAAATCCTTCTGCCAATCGTCCATGTTTGTACTTGCATCCCTTGTCTGATAATAATTAATTATTTGTCCCTAAAATCTAGGTTTTAATCCTGTTGCAGTTTCCGTAATTCTTCCTGAAGACGTTCCACCTGTTGTCGCAATTCATCTACTTTTGGATTGGCTGCCTTGGTGTCTTCCTCGTCTTCAATGATTTCTATCCGTCGGGGTTCATGGGGAATATTAGATTCGTTAGCTGCCACCGTTTGCTGTTGTGCCTGTTTCACCAATTCATCAACGTATTTCCGCGCTTCTTCCGTCGTCATTTCCCCGCGAGAAATCATTTCATCGGCTAATTTTTGGGCTTGATTTCTTAATTCTTGTAAATTTACTTCAGCTTTTTCGGCGGCATAGGTAGCAATACCTACGCCCAAATAAACTGCTTTTTTGACTAAATCACCTAAGTTGGCCATAGCAAAAATCCTGAATCGATCGCTCTTACTTCCTAGAATAAACGATCCTTCTCCCAAATGGAGATGGGTTTTGGGTGTCAGTGAACAGTGAACAGTAAACAGTAATCAGTGAACGCTTGCACCTCCATCCAAGAGAGCCATCAGTGAACTGAAAACTCACATCTGATAACTGATAACTGATCACTGATAACTGATGAGGTAAAGTTTTGTAAATAGACGCGGTGGTGGCAACAGCAAAAGTGATCGCTATAAAGATTAAATTTTAGTCAAATTGCTGGTTTTTCGCTCTTAAAGCGACTATAAAGCCTCATTAGGTCATTTTTGACCTAAATGGTTTGATGAAGCTCAAAATAACTAAATATTGTGGATAGTTGCTGGCAGCCCGCAGCCGGCTGAATTGATTTGTGTTCATCCTAACCAAAGATTTAAACTAAAGACCAGATTCCCGATTTAATCACAAAAAACTATGTTTCCTATTCATCGCCCCCGTCGTCTGCGTCAAACCCCTCAAATGCGCCGTCTGGTGAGTGAAACCGTCTTGACAGCCAATGACTTTATCTATCCTCTTTTCGCCACGACGGGGGAAGGTATTGCTCAGGAAGTCAAATCGATGCCAGGGGTTTACCAATTATCAATCGATAAAATTGTTGACGAAGCCAAGGAAGTGCGGGATTTAGGAATTCCAGCGATTATTTTATTCGGGCTGCCGGAAAGTAAAGACACAGAGGCGACGGGAGCATGGCACGATCATGGTATTGTCCAAAAAGCGGCCACAGCAATTAAAGAGGCAGTTCCCGATCTACTCATTGTCGCTGATACTTGTTTGTGTGAATATACCAACCATGGTCATTGTGGTTATCTGCAAACGGGAGATTTAACCGGCAGGGTGTTAAACGATCCTACTCTGGAATTATTGCAAAAAACCGCCGTTTCTCAGGTAAAAGCGGGAGTGGATATCATTGCACCGTCGGGAATGATGGATGGTTTTGTGCAGGCAATTCGTCAAGGATTGGATGAGGCCGGTTATAGTGATACACCGATTCTTTCCTATACGGCTAAATATGCCTCTGCCTATTATGGTCCGTTTCGGGATGCGGCTGATTCTACTCCTCAATTCGGCGATCGCAGAACCTACCAAATGGATCCGGGTAATGCCAGAGAAGCCTTAAAAGAGGTGGAATTAGACGTATTAGAGGGAGCAGATATGTTAATGGTGAAACCTGCTCTATCTTACATGGATATTATCTGGAGAATCAAAGAAATGACTAATTTACCCGTGGCTGCCTACAATGTGTCGGGGGAATATTCAATGATTAAAGCGGCGGCGTTAAATGGCTGGATTGACGAAAAACGGGTGACTTTAGAGACTTTAACCAGCTTTAAACGGGCGGGTGCCGATATTATCTTAACCTACCACGCTAAGGATGCCGTGCGCTGGTTAGCAGAGGGTTAAACTTAATCCCACATTCCGCACCTTCACCTGTCACATTGGCTGTCCCCCTTTAAACCCACCGTTCGCAGTAATACTATAAGGTGCAGAATGTGGAATCGACAGTACCATTGGTTCACTGATTACCGATCACTGAAAATGCGCTCACCTGTGTTTTGGCAATTTGATGGGTACAATAGAGATAGCGGAGACCGAGAATAGCAATTCTCCCTACAATTATCGATCAACACTTACCCCCACTCTCTCTTTTTTGTTCCACTGCCCATGCTCCAAGATACCCAATCTATTCGTTACTATCAAAGACTAACCGATGACATGGTGGATCTTTGGCACCGTAGCTCGCGTTTTGATGAGATTCGGCTATACGTAGAAGGCTATTTAGCCTGTTTACGCGATTCTAATTCCATAGAACCCTATCTCATTCATCGTCTCGAAGAAGAAATATTTCGCTTTCTGCGAGATCCTTCTAATTTTGAATATCTCTCCCCCCAAACCCAAACCCAAACTGAAGCAGATTATGGGTATTATTAACCTTTACCGTTGCCTCTTGCCTCATCTCCACAGGCAATTTCAATGCACGGACAGCTGTTCGGGACAAATGGGGATTTTTACCAGAGAGCTACTGAGCTTGACAGGAACGCGATTGGGTCATCTGTAGGACAATAGTATCGATCGATTTCACCAGAGCCTGTCCTGGAACCCTTTGATTATTAACGATAATGCTAAATAACATCGGTCCTTGGTGGGGGTTTTCTAGATAACCCGATAGGGCCCGCACACCAGTAAGAGTGCCGGTTTTGGCGTAAACTGTGCCAGTAGCGGCCGTCTGACGCATTCGGTTTCTCAGGGTGCCACTAATTCCCGCTACCGGTAAGGAAGCATAGAAAGTATCTCGATTAGGAGAATAATACATCACCCGCAAAATTTCCACGATCGAGCGGGGAGTAGCGGTATTATGGCGGGATAATCCCGAACCATCAGCTAAACGAAAACCACTGGGATTGATGCCCAATTGTGCCAAGATGGCAGTAACACTTTTAGAACCGCCAATAAAGCGAAAAAGAGTATCAGCATAGAAATTATTACTTCTTTGATTAGTGATATTCACCCAATCGCGCAGGGATTTTTTCTGAATTGTCGTTTCCGGGTTCATCGCTTGTAAAGCGGCAGCCGTGGTAAATAACTTTGTATTAGAAGCAGGGATAAAATAGCGATCGGCGTTATGACTATAAATAACCGTTTGGCGATCGATAGATTCGATTAATACACCCCACTGATTGGGAGCTTGACTGATAATTTTATCGATATTTGCCCCAATCGATTGAGTACAGGTATTATTATTGGTGTTATTGTTTTCCGGTGGGGGAACGTATAATTCTATGGATTCGTTCGACGAGGAAGGATTGGGATAAACAGACAGATTAACTTGAGCGATGCTAGGGTAGGCCAAAGCGATAGTAGCTGCACTGGCCACTGTCAACGAATTGAGGCAATGGAGGAGTTTTTTCATACTGTGTTTGTGTAAGAGTCTGGTTTCCCTGAGTATTCGCCCTATTGTACCAGTTGCTGCTCAAGTGTCAACGTTACCTGCCTAACAGATTTTAACGGCTAATTCCCACCAATGCCAGAGAAGAAAGCTTGTCATAGCCCAGAACTACACTGAATAAACCTTCTCAAGACCGGTGAGAATTTTTCTAGGTTCCAAAATTGTGCTATTTTGATAGCCGTGACATTACTGCTGACAATTTGGGAATAATAACAGCAAAGTGTAGGAGAGATGATTCCAAAACAATGACGAATACCACCCGTCAAACCGTGCTAGAGACGTTCAACTTACAAAAAACTTATCGGACGGGATTCTGGTTAGATAAAAAAATCGAATCCTTGAAAAACTGTACTTTAATTGTCCATGAGGGCGAAACTTTTGGATTATTAGGTCCGAACGGTGCGGGTAAAACCACGCTCTTAAAAACTCTTTTGGGGATTGTCCGACCCACTTCTGGACAGGCCCTGATTCTCGGTCAGCCAATTGGCGATCGCTCGGTTAGGCAACGCATCGGCTATCTTCCTGAAAATGCCTACTACTACGACTATCTCACCGGCTGGGAATTCCTGCAATTAATCGCCAGCATTTTTAAAATTCCCTCTTTGGTGCAGAAAAAACGCATTCCTGAATTATTGGATTTAGTGGGATTAGACCGCAAAACTGCCCAGAAAAAGCAATTGCGTCAATATTCTAAGGGAATGATGCAACGGATCGGTATAGCTCAAGCATTAATCAATGATCCCGAATTAGTCTTTCTCGATGAACCGATGTCGGGACTGGATCCTATCGGTCGCTATCAGGTGCGCGCAATTATTCAATCCCTTAAAGAAGAGGGGAAAACCATCTTTTTTAACTCTCATATTCTCTCCGATGTGGAACAAATTTGCGATCGCATTGCTCTCTTAGCTCGGGGGGAATTACTCTGTGTTGGTTCCCTCGATCAAATTCTCGGTCGTGCTGATGTCTATCAGGTGATTGTTCAAGGTGGTAGGGAGGATCAACTACAGCAATGGCTTCTCGGTTTGCATTGGCGCGATAATTGTTGGCAGGGACAATTACAGGGAGAACCAGATGCTTTTCTGACGGCCCTGTCTAGTATGGATGCTCGCTTGATTAGTCTTAATTTAGCTCGTGCTTCCCTAGAAGAATTTTTTATCGACCAATTACGTCAGCGCGGTATTACTTCTACTCAATAAGCACCTTCATAAATTGATCAAGAGATCATTTACCACGGGGGAAAGCGGATTTAAGGAAGGGGGAAACCTAGACGGTCTTCAGTCCGTCTAGGAGTACAGTAGAAAATGCCCATTTATTCGATCCGTTCATGATTATTTCCGTCGTAGCACTGAAGGGAGGGGTCGGGAAAACCACCACATCGATTCATTTGGCCGCCTATTTTCAAGAAAAAGCGCCCACTCTATTGATTGATGCGGATAAAAATCGTTCGGCTCTTCATTGGTCCCGGGAAGATACCCTTCCTTTTATGGTAGCGTCCCAAGCTGGAGCGACGGGACTGGTAAAACAATACACTCATATTATCGTCGATACCCAGGCCCGGCCGGAGCCGGACGAGTTAAAAGATTTAGCTCAGGGCAGCGATTTATTAATCTTACCCACCACTCCCAATCATCTCGATATCGATGTCACCATTAAAGCGGTAGAATTACTATCCAAGATGACCGGTAATTATCGAGTTCTTTTAACCCAAGTAGATTCACGGACAAAAACAGGACGGGAAGCTCGAAAAGCTCTAGAAGAAGCAAAATTACCCGTATTTAAGCGAGAAATTCCCCGTTTAGTCGCTTTTGAACGAGCGGCCGAAAAGGGAGTCATCGTCAAAGATTATCCCGACCCCCGGTCCAATTTCGGTTGGCTTTGTTACCAAGCGGTCGGTAAAGAAATTTTTGCCCTCATGACATAAATTGTTAAAAAAGTTAATATTAATATTTGTGTCATTTTTCCCCGAAAAGATACTTAATCTGCATGGGGACTTTTTGTAATCTTCCGTTAAGCGTTCACTCCTAAATCGGTAAAGTCTGAGACAATCAAAAAAGTCTGACTGTAGGAGAACCCTCTATGAAATTGGCCTATTGGATGTACGCGGGTCCCGCTCATATTGGCACGTTAAGGATCGCCAGTTCCTTTAAAAATGTTCATGCTATCATGCACGCTCCTCTGGGAGACGATTATTTTAACGTCATGCGCTCGATGTTGGAAAGGGAGCGTAATTTTACCCCCGTCACTGCTAGTATTGTCGATCGTAATGTTTTAGCCCGGGGTTCCCAAGAAAAAGTCGTCGATAATATTGTTCGCAAAGATCGCGAAGAAAGTCCCGATTTAATCGTTTTAACCCCCACCTGTACCTCCAGCATTCTCCAAGAGGATTTACAAAACTTTGTCGAAAGAGCGCGACAGGATGCCCAAGGAGATGTGCTGCTGGCCGATGTTAACCACTATCGCTATAATGAACTACAAGCGGCCGATAAAACCCTCTATCAAATTATCAAATATTATCTCGATAAGGCCCAGAGAAAAGGGGAAATTATCTCCCAGAAAACCCCTAAACCTTCGGTTAATATTATTGGTATTACCACCCTCGGTTTCCACAACCAACATGATCGCACAGAATTAAAGCGGTTAATGGCAGATTTGGACATTGAAGTTAACGAAATTATCCCCGAAGCTGCCTCGGTGGAAAACTTAAAAAATCTGCCCCGCGCTTGGTTTAATCTGGTTCCCTATCGAGAAGTGGGATTAATGACAGCCAAATATCTCGAAAGCGAATTTGCTATGCCTTACGTTGATATTACCCCCATGGGAGTGGTGGAAACAGCACGCTGTATTCGCCAAATTCAAGAGGTAATTAATGGCCAAGGTGCGGCAGTAGATTACGAAGATTTTATCAATGAACAAACTCTGCACATCTCCCAAGCTGCTTGGTTTTCTCGTTCCATCGACTGTCAGAATTTAACGGGCAAAAAAGCGGTGGTTTTTGGTGATAATACCCACGCAGCCGCTATGACAAAAATTCTCGCCAGGGAGATGGGAATTCATGTGGTTTTAGCGGGGACTTATTGCAAGTATGATGCCGATTGGTTCCGGGAACAAGTGAGTGAATATTGCGATGAAGTGTTAATTAGTGATGATAATGGGGCGATAGGGGATGCTATTGCTCGATTAGAACCAGCGGCGATATTTGGTACTCAAATGGAACGTCACGTCGGCAAACGTTTAGATATTCCCTGTGGAGTAATTGCCGCACCTATTCACATCCAAAATTTCCCCCTCGGTTATAAACCTTTCTTAGGTTACGAAGGCACTAATCAGATCGCCGATTTGGTCTATAATTCCTTTACTTTGGGTATGGAAGATCACCTATTAGAGATATTCGGTGGTCATGATACTAAAGAGGTAATTACTAAAGGTATTTCGGCAGATTCTGACCTAAATTGGAATAAGGAAGCTACGGTAGAATTGCAGAAAATCCCCGGTTTCGTGCGGGGGAAAGTCAAACGAAATACCGAAAAATTTGCCCGGGAGCGAGGTATTGGTGAAATAACTTTAGAGGTAATGTATGCCGCTAAAGAATCCGTAGGAGCTTAATTATTTTTGGGGCTGAAATTTAACAGCATTCAGCCCTATTTTTTTTTTAGTTATTTACTTAATCCCCGAAGTATTCTTTCCTCTACTCCTTTCCCCTGAATTAACACTCCAAATCCTCCTAAACCGGTGGGATTGATTAATTGATGTAGGGCATCTCGACGCTGAAATATAGTTAATATATCGATTTTTCCTTGAGAAAGTTGATTTAATCTATCCCCTAATCCCAAAGCCATTAAAAATAATCCTTGCTGAGTAAAACCGAGATTTTTTAAGCCTAATTTCTCCCCTTGACGTTGTAAAGCAGTAAAATCCACATGAGTGGTAATATCTTGTTCTCCCACCCACAAATAAGGATGATTATGACGCTGGTGTTGTCGATAACATTGTAGGGTTCCTTGACTTCTTTGGGGATGATAATATTTTTCGGCAGCGTAACCGTAATCTATGGTTAAGATATATCCTCGATCGAGTTTCCGATTAACCGTTTCTAACCAGTCTAAAGTTAATAAGTTTACCTCGGTTTGATAACCCTCCGGATAAAGTGGGGAGGGAATATTTATCCCCACTAAATCAAAATAGTCTTTGATTCTGTCGGTGGATAAATCTCCGATAATCTCCTGAAAAGGTTCCCCCAATCCCAGATAAATTTCTCGTAATTCTCCCGACTCAATCACAACTCGATGGACAGGAAAAGCATCGATTAACTCATTACTAAACACACAACCCACAAGGGAATTATCAGCTAAATTCGGCCAACTTTGCCAAGATACTGGGGAATATCCCGCTAAAGTTGCCCGTTGTCTTTCCCTGAGTTTCTGAGATTGTTCGATAATTATATAACTGAGATTTTGATAAAAATCAGCATAGCTATCACTCAAATAATCAAGGATATCCTTCGCTAAAATTCCCGAACCTGCTCCCACTTCCACTAAAGTAAATCCTCGCGAATTGCCCAAAAATTCCGCCATCTCGACAAATTGCTCCGCCAACAATTGGCCAAAATCTGCCCCTAGGGACGAGGAAGTAAAAAAATCTCCTTTTGAGCCAATTTCTACTTTTCCAGAGGTATAATAGCCATAATCGGGGTGATAGAGAGCTAAATCCATCCAGCGATCGAAGCTAATTCGACCCGCTGCTGATTGTTTAATTTCCTCTAGGATGATTGCTTCTAAATTCATCTTGATCGGGGAATTATGAATTATGAATTATGAATTATGAAATGGGAATTATACTAAATCCAGTTACTAAAGACTGATTATCTATTCCTCCTTTTGCCCATCCTTATAAGTAGCCTATACTCAACGGATTTAGTATTAGTAAACAGTAAACAGTAATCAGTAAACAGTAATCAGTAATCAGGTATAAAGACAAAGATAACTAACTAATTAACTTAAGTACCTAGGCAAAATTAATTACACATATCTAACCCCGCTCTTGCCTCTTGCCTCTTGCCTCTTGCCTCTTGCCTATCTTCACTCGGAAATTAATTTTGCACGACTACTTAAAACTTACATCTGATAACTGATAACTGATAACTGATAACTGATAACTGATAACTGATAACTGATAACTGATAACTGATAACTGATAACTGATTTACTCTCCGGCATGATAGGAACTGCGGACTAGGGGGCCGGATCTAACCTGAGAAAACCCCATTTTTTTGGCAATTTCTCCTAACTCGCTAAATTCTGAGGGAGTCCAATATTTCTGTACGAGCAAATGTTCCAGAGAAGGACGCATATATTGACCAATAGTAACTCGATCGCAGTCTATCGCCCGTAAATCTGCCAAAGTCTCGATAATTTCCTCTTTTGTCTCACCGTGACCGACCATTAAGCCAGATTTCGTCGGAATTGAGCGATCGATTTCCTTAACATAACGCAAAACCGCCAAAGAGCGATCATATTTAGCCCCGCGTCTAACCGGCCCTTGCAAACGGCGCACCGTCTCGATATTGTGATTGTAACAGGCAGGTTTTGCCCCTACCACCGTCGCCACCCGTTCCTGTTGACTTCCCTTACCTCCAGCAAAATCCGGGGTTAACACCTCAATTAAAGTGTGGGGATTGCGTTCGCGAATGGCTGTCATCGTCCGCACAAACCAACTGGCTCCGCCGTCTTCCATATCATCTCTGGCCACAGAAGTCAAGACAACGTAACTTAAATTTAACAATTGCACCGCCTCGGCTACTTTTTGCGGTTCCTCCACATCAAGAGGCATCGGTGCATGACCCTTATCCACTTGACAAAAAGCACAGGACCGGGTACAAGTGGGACCCATCAACAAAAAAGTCGCCGTACCTTGGGCATAACATTCGCCGCGATTGGGACAGCGACCCTCCTCGCAGATAGTATGAATGTTCCTTTGTTTGATAATGCGCTGAACCGTGGAAATTTCGCTAGATTTGCCGAGTGAACGCCGTAACCAAGCGGGTAAAGACGTAATTTCCTCGCGCCACTGTGGGGGTATATTGGACATGAGAGCTTAAGTAAAGTGTTGGGGATTTCAGTTATCAGTTATCAGTGGGGGGTGGGGAGAGGGACAACTAACTCCCCAAAACAAAAACTTCCTATCTCACCATAAAGATAACTGCTATAAGCTGAGAAAGCGAGTAAAGATCATTGTTAATCAAAAAGGAAACTTGGGCAATGGGACGACGGCAACAGGGAAAAATTTTCAATCTAGTCCTTCAAGGATTGGCAGGTTGCCTCTTGGTTAGTATTTTTGTTCTTAATTCCCTGCCATCCCTAGGCCAAAATTTTCTGGTTCCATTTGCATCTCCCACGGGGACAAGGATTTTTGTAGCTGGGGATATAGAATATGCTTCCGTGCATCTAGATGGATTTGCCTTATTTGAGATTGCCTCCCAAGATTTTACCGATTCTGAAACCCAGGAACTCTCCCCAGTACAAAGACGGGCTAGGCGCATTGAAAGAGGTTTAAATAATATTATCAATGGGGGTTTCGATCCGACAACCCTGCAAGTAAGTACGGCGACTCTCAATAATTTAACCGTGATTGTGGCCAAGGATAACCAGAAGTTACCGCAACAGGTAATTCTGACAGTAACAGAAGTTGATGCCCTGATCGATTCTTCTTCGGTTGACGATTTAGCGGACCGATGGGTTAAAATCATCCAAACAGCTTTGCTCCAAGCTTGGCAAGAACGTCAACCCGCCGCTCGCCGGCAACAGGTAATGACTGCCGCTAAAATTATTTTGGGGCTAATTTTCTTAAGCTGGGTATCAATTTGGTGGCAGAAACGTTTAAGAAATCGCTTTAATCTCCTCAAAAAACAGGCTAAAAGTCAATCTGATCGGAATTTAGTCATAAATTCCCCCCCCAGAAAAGATCGCTCCCAAGAACCGATTTTAGCCGCTCTAGAAGATTCCTCTAATTTCCGTCAACAGGCTGATATTCAGCGACAACTGACATTAAATATTCTCTGGAAAAGACTGGCTTTTATTGGACTGATACTGCTTTGGGTTGGCGGAATAGCGGCGATTTTGTATGTATTTCCTGAAACTAGGCTAGAAGGACGGGGGATAATTCGTATTCCTTTGCGGATTTTTATTATCTGGTTGCTGCTGACATCAGTGAGCAATATGGTTAATCTCTACGTTAATTTTCGGCTACGGGAGTGGGTAGAGGAAGGAGCGGTGTTTTCCGAAAATTTGGAAAGGAGGATTCTACGCGCTCCCACTTTATTAGAAGTTGGGCGAGAAATGATCACATTTATCGCCATTTTTCTGGGAATTTTGATTTTTTTGAGCTGGATGGGTCTTTCTTTCGCCTTTTTACTCACGGGAGCCGGTTTAGTGGGAGCATTGCTCACCTTTGCCTTTCAGGATCTTTTAAGAGATTGGATTAACGGTTTTCTGATTGTCTTTGAAGATCAATACACCGTCGGTGATATAATCGAGTTTCAGGAGTTTACTGGTTTGGTGGAAAATATGAGTTTGCGAGCGACTCAATTGCGGGCTGCTGATGGACGTTTAATCACTATTGCCCATAACCAAATTATTAGCTCACACAACCTCAGTAAAGATTGGGCGCGAGTCAATTTTACCATCGAAGTCGCCTATCACACCGAGCCAGATGTGGCGATCGCTTTAATGGCAGCCATCGCTGAAAATATGGCTGTAGATCCACAATGGCAAGAAGACATCATCAATCCTGTGCAGGTTGTTGGTGTTAGTCGGGTTTCTCACACGGGAATGGAAATTATGCTCAGAATTGTCGTCAAAAGATTACGACAATGGGACATAGAAAGAGAGTATCGTCGTCGTCTAAAAATTGCTTTTGAGGAGAAGGGAATTCACATCGGTATTCCCCAACAAAGTTTCCTGATAGCACAAGATAGAGAACAATTCAAGGGACAGTTTTAAAGGGGAGCGACTCTCTCCCACTTATGGTGATAACCTATTGAAAAATGGCGTTTTGGGGTTGTTATGTCCTTAAATGTAAAGTTTTGTTAGGAGATTCAATGTTTCTGGGAAAGTGGGTTAGAATCGAGTTGTGTTAGGTCTGGGGTATTCTATCTAAAGGACGAGAACTTTTTGCCCCTATTCCTCTGTTTCCCAAAGCTCCTCAGCCTTGTTTTGTCTCTAACCTAGCCCGAGAATATTTCTAGGAACGGATTTAGTTTTCTCGCATTTGCTCTTTGACTTGCCACCCCCGATTGACCTAGACTTCACTGAGATGTGTCAGGCAGTCAGGGTTGAATGACCAACTGGTTGAGGCAAGGAGTAAGGGCTCTTCGGGAATTGTTATGCAAATAATTAACTTAAAATAAAATTCGATGAGAGCAACTACGCTCAAAAGTAGCTGAAATTCATACAGGAAAGGACTTAAGGCACAAATAAATTAATATCAAAAGATAG
>SFBI01000078.1 GCA_007095845.1 Microcystis aeruginosa Ma_MB_S_20031200_S102 | reverse complement strand
TAATTGATTAGTTCGCTCTAGATCAAAAATAATTGACAAAAATCGCTAAATGCCTTTCTATATAAGGGTTCCATCCCTTATAGTCCCCGTGCATTGCATAACACAAACCGAAGAGCCAATAATCATAGAATTCAAGAGAATTTATACTGAAGACAGGGATTGATAAGGAATAATTTCTTCGAGGGTATTTCCTAACTTTTCCCTCGCGATATCTAACTCATAAACTTTTTGTAAATTCATCCAAATTTCTGCCCCTGCATTAAAAAAAAGCCCTAATTTTAAGGAAATATCTCCCGTGATATTTCCTTGTCCTTTGAGAATTTGCTCAAGTTCATTCTCAGGGATATTAACTCTTGTGGCAAGCTGAGAAACATCAAGATTAATTTCCTCTAATTCATCAGCTAAAATTTCACCGGGGTGGATAGGACTTTTCCAATTATTCATCGTGAATTCTCCTTACGGTCTTTCTCCTTAAGATGAAGTGTAACCTAATTTGATATTGACTCCTATCTCCCTGACTCCTTTAAACATTTCTTTTTTTCTCAAACCAAGTTTGTAATAATTCCCCGGATTCCTTAGCTAAAATTCCCGCGATTACTGGTAAACGATGGTTAGAAAAAGGACTATCAATAAAATTAGCCACAGTGCGGATAACTCCTGTTTTGGGATCGTCAGCACCGTACACTAATAATCCTAATCTAGCCTGAATGATTGCTCCAGCACACATGGGACAGGGTTCGAGGGTGACGTAGAGGGTACAATCATTTAAGTGCCAATTGCCTAACACTTGACTAGCGGCACGAATCGCCAGAATTTCAGCGTGAGCAGTGGGATCATGGTGTTTTTCCTTGCAATTAGCCCCTTGAGCGATTAAATGTCCCTGTTTATCCACGATAACCGCTCCCACAGGTACGTCACCCCGATTCCCCGCAGTTGCCGCTAAATTTAAAGCTAACTGCATCCATTGTCGATGTTTCTCATAGGCTTTTTCGTCAATAGACTTTAGATAGTCCCACATTTAGCTAATAAATTATCTAGTTTTTTCTGACCATCCAAAGCATACAAATCATCACAACCACCGATATGTTCATTATTAATAAAAATCTGTGGTACACTGCGTTTACCGTTAGACCGTTCGGCCATGGCTTGACGAGCGCTTTCATCCCCATCAATCTTGTATTCGGTGTATTTTACCCCTTTCCAACCCAGCAACCATTTGGCCCGAATACAGTAGGGACAAGTTGCCCAGGTGTAAATTTCCACATTGGCCTTGATATTCTCGTTATAACGCCCAAAAAGCGAGTTAAATAGATTTAGCATCTTGTGACTACAGAAATATTTATCTCTATTTTATGGATTCTGCTACCAAAAAAGCCCAATTACGCAAACAACTAATTACCCAAAGACGATCGCTTCCTAAGCATATTTGGCAAGAAAATAGTCAGCAACTTTGCAAAAATTTACAATCTTTACCCCTCTTTCAGCACGCTAAAACCATTCTCGCTTATTTCAGTTATCGTCAAGAGCCGGATTTAAGTTCCTTATTTTGTCAACACCATCGCTGGGGTTTTCCCCGTTGTGACGGAGATAGCCTGACTTGGCACTGTTGGACTGCCGACGATCCCCTAGAATTAAATCGTTATGGCATCTATGAACCAACAGCGATCGCTCCTCTCATTTTACCTGCCGAAGTGGACTTACTGTTAATTCCCGCCGTCGCTTGCGATCGCCAAGGTTATCGCTTAGGTTACGGGGGAGGTTATTTTGATCGTCTCCTACATTCCCCCGAATGGCAAGCTATCCCCTCGATCGGGATTGTCTTTGACTTTGCCTATCTCGATACCCTTCCCCTCGATACTTGGGACCAAAAATTACAGGCAATCTGTACCGAATCGAGAACCGAAATTTTTTAACAATTATTTCCTTTTGTGTGATCGGTTTAACTTATATGGGAGCGATCGATCTTTGTGTCCTTTGTGTCTTTGTGGTTCGTTCTGGTCGTTCGCTGGCGCTGTATCTTAGAATACATTTTACTCACCGACTACTCATATATTAAGTTTTATTGAATCCGATCGACCCTGAAGATAGCTTTGCTAGGATGAAGTTCGCATCAAGAGATGTTTAAAGTAATCACCGGAAAAAGTCAACAGGGAAGCAATGAAACACTTTCACGAACAATGGATTCAAGAATGGTGTCAAGAAAACGGCTGGACAGAGCTATTTCTCGAACGCTACAGTAATTATTGGGCATTCCCTCCCAATGCCGTGATGCCAGAACCAATTCCCACCAAAGTGTTACAAAAAATTAAGCGCCAAAAAGGTCTATCTCCTGCCGAAAAACTTTGGTTAGGAATGGCGATCGGATTGACTGTGACAGCTTTAATTATCGCTGTCATCCTCGCTTGTCCTATGCCTATAGTTCTCGCTTTTGCTTTTGATGCTGTCACCGCAGCGCGATTGGAAGTGGAATATTAACCGGGCAAAAATTGAGCAGCAAAAACCCAAAAAGGGGGAGATTTTTCCGAAAGTCTTCCCCTTTGCCGCGTTTTTCTGGACAGGGACGATCGATCTGTTCAACGAAACAGGTTAAAATCGGGCGATAATTTAAGAAAGTAGATTCATCGGCTTTTTAGCCTTCAGGAGTCAGTATTTAGGAGTCAGGAGATTATTTTTATTTATTCTCCCCACTTCCCTCTCCCCACTTCCCTCTCCCCCCACTCCCCAATTCATAATTCATAATTCATAATTCCCATGTCCGAATCTCGTCGCTTACAGTTTACCCCCGATCTGGAAATTTGTCGTATTTTGAACGGAATGTGGCAAGTTTCAGGCGCCCATGGTTCGATCGCACCCCAAAAAGCGATCCCTAGTATGTTCTCCTATCTAGATGCCGGTTTCACCACTTGGGATCTGGCCGATCATTACGGTCCGGCTGAAGATTTTATCGGTGAATTTCGTCGTCAATTAGTTGCTCAAAGGGGCATTGATGCTTTAAATAATCTGCAAGCTTTCACTAAATGGGTTCCCCGTCCGGGTAAAATGACTAAGGAAATAGTCGCAAAAAATATCGCTATTTCCCTGCGTCGCATGGATGTGGATAGTCTCGATTTATTGCAGTTTCACTGGTGGGATTATCGCGATAAAAATTATCTAGATGCCTTATATTTTTTAGGAGAATTACAACAGGAAGGCAAAATTAAACACCTGGCCTTGACTAATTTCGACACGGAACATTTAAAAATTATTCTCAGCGCCGGGATTAAAATAGTCTCCAATCAAGTCCAGTTTTCCCTGATTGATCGCCGTCCCCTCGTCAAAATGGCGCAGTTTTGCCAAGAACATAACATCTATCTCCTCGCCTATGGTACTCTAGCAGGAGGCTTATTAGGGGCAAAATATCTCGGTCATCCTGAACCCAATCCCATGAGTCTCAATACCGCTAGTTTACGGAAATATAAAAACATGATCGATGCTTGGGGAAACTGGCAATTATTCCAAGAATTATTAACTGTTCTTAAAGCGATCGCTGATTCCTATCATGTCACCATTCCTAATGTGGCAGTGCGTTACGTTCTCGAACAAAAAGCCGTAGCTGGAGCAATTATCGGGGTGCGTTTAGGTGTTGCTCAACATATCGCAGAAAATGCCCGTATTTTCGATTTTCAATTATCCCCCCAAGACTATCAAAAAATTGATCATGTCTTGCAAAAATC
Source organism: Microcystis aeruginosa Ma_MB_S_20031200_S102 (assembly GCA_007095845.1). Taxonomy (GTDB): domain Bacteria; phylum Cyanobacteriota; class Cyanobacteriia; order Cyanobacteriales; family Microcystaceae; genus Microcystis; species Microcystis aeruginosa_D. Next base: position 7,244 of record SFBI01000078.1, on the reverse strand, counting down.
CCAGGATTTATTGCAGTTAATCGGTGATTGCGGTGATGAGTACCGTCGTTAACTGAAAAGGTAAATATTTCTATCCCTATTCAATCCCTATCTAGAGGAAAAGTTGTCTATAAGTAGGTCTATTAAGGGGGGACTAAGGGGGGATCGGCACCCCCCTTATTAAGGGGGGACTAAGGGGGGATCGGCACCCCCCTTATTAAGGGGGGACTAAGGGGGGATCGGCACCCCCCTTATTAAGGACTGATAACTGATAACTGATAACTGATAACTGAAAAGAGGCTAATGATGAGATTTGAACAACCAATCCCCGATGATCCCGCTAATCAATGGCGCTATCAATTAGATCAATTCGTGCAAGAAAATCAACAGGAATTAGCCGGTTTAATGTGGGGTTTACTCTCGGAATGGGGAGAAGATGCTCAAGAAACCCTGGGCATCGATCTTAAACCTCAGCCCCATTTTGTCTGTTGTTCTAGGGAGTCCTTAGAAAAATTAAATCGCAAGGTTAATTGTAAAATTCAAGAGATGCTTGGGATTATCTATCGATATAATCCCAGCGAAGAAGTGGCTATAGTCGCTATCGGTGATGGTCAGGTAAAATTGATTTATTTTCAACCCGATCTTTCCCCTCCTGAATGTTTTGATCGCCTCGAAGTGGATCTTGATACCCTCATTCAACAGTTAGAGTCCAAAATGCTGACGGAAATCCAATCTTTCCCAATTTGATGCCGATTGCCAGCGCAAAAAGTTGGCAGGTTGTCCCACCGATAAACCCGCTAATCCGATCGCTTTTCTGGGGGATTCTGTGCCTAGAAGAATCGCCGTTTCTAAATCACATATTCCCCAGTTAACTAAATTGGCTACTCCTTGTAATAAGGGTAAGGTTGTTCCCGCTAAAGTACCGTCAAAAAGTCTTGCTGTTCCCTGTTTGACTTCAATTTCTCTATCGTCCCAAGGATAGACACCATCCCCTAAACCAATCGGCGCTAAAGCATCACTAACTAAGAAAATTCCTTGATGATAATTACTGGCTTTTAGTAATAATTCTATCATGGTTGGATGGATGTGTTGACCATCGGCAATTAACCCACAATACACCTCGCGATTGATAATTGCTTCCCCTAATAATCCCGGTTGACGATGATGTAAAGGAGGCATGGCATTAAAGGCATGAGTAACCATTTTTGCCCCTTGGAAAAAGGCTTTTTTGGCTATTTCTTGACTCGCTTGCGAATGTCCTAAACTGACGGTAATTCCTCGATCACTTAGGTATTTAATCACCGTACCGCTACTATCTAATTCGGGGGCTAAGGTGATAATTTTTACAATCGATAAGTAGTCCCCAAAGATTTTATCTACTGTTTCTATACTTGGGGTTAAAAGATATTGTCCCGGATGCGCTCCCCTTTTTTCATAGTTTAAAAATGGTCCCTCTAAATGTACTCCTAAAACCTGGGCGCTCGATCGATTTTCCTGTTGCTGTTTTTCGATATATTTGGCAATTACTGAGAGGGATTTTTGGAATTTCTCCACCGACGTGGTGACTAGGGTGGGAAGATAACCATCAATTCCTTGATTCCCCAGATAATCGCTAATCTTATCTAACTTTTCTAGATCTGTTATTTCTAAGTCAGGAAATGCTAATCCTAATCCCCCGTTGATCTGTAAATCTACTCCTCCTAAGGATAGCCAATCTCCTTTCATATCGATAATCTTTTCCCCTTTTGTCTTTCCCCCCATTTCCGTGATCCTCTCGATCTTTCCCGCAGCATTTATCTCTATTTGTTGTCGATCCTGATAGGCGGGAATTCTAGCGTTAATTAGGGTTATCATAGCAGCAGAAAACTAATTTTTTTTTATTATAATCTCAAAAAAAACTTTTTTTTTGATGATGCTTGACAAATCAGCATTTTTGTGAGACACTTTTTATATAATGGGAGTTTATACGTTTATGGGCAAATGCTTGGATCCAATTATATAAAAACCGATCATAAAAAAATGATACCATAACCCGTCCGCTTCCTGCCCAGAGATTGCAAAAATATTTTACAAAGCAATTACTGCCTTTTTCCCGCAGTTCTTGGGAGGGAGTGACTGTCAAAGGGAAAGGCTTGTCCTATAATAAAATTAAGACTTTATAAAAACTACTTTTTTAGCGATAAAAGAGTAGCAATCTCAGGGATTAGAGAGGGGTGTATGTTTTTTAGAAAAATAGGTAAACAAACTCAAGAACCGCGTCGTATTATTATCGGGGATGTGCATGGCAATTTTCATGCACTTTTGCGACTATTAAATCGAGTTGCTCCTGATAGTGAGGATGAGGTTTATTTTCTGGGGGATTTAATCGATCGAGGAGAGCAGAGCTTAGAAGTGGTGGATTTTGTCATCAAAAATAACTACCAGTGTCTCCTAGGAAATCATGAATATATGCTCTTAAAAGCTCTGACGGGAAAAGAAGTTTCTGAAAAATGGTTAAACGGCTGGCTCGAGAGTGGTGGGGCGGCGACACTGCTAAGTTATAATAACAATATACCCACCGAGCATATCAATTGGTTCCAATCCTTACCCGCTTATTTAGACCTAGGAGATATTTGGTTAGTTCACGCAGGATTACACCCAGAATATCCCCTTGAACAGCAAACAAACGAGCGGTTTTGTTGGATTAGAAACCAATTCCATAGGATGACCCAACCCTATTTCAAGGATAAACTAATTATCACAGGTCATACTTTAACCTTTGCCTTTCCCGATGTCAAACCGGGGCAACTAGCTTGCGGCAGCGGTTGGCTAGACATTGAAACTGGGGTTTATCATCCCCAAAGTGGTTGGTTAACTGCTTTAGATTGGACAAATCAATTAGTTTATCAAGTGCAGGATCAATCTAAAAATTGTCGCACGATCCCTTTAGAAAAAGCGGTGGTTAATCTAGACATTGACAAGATTTCTCGCTACTGCTCCCAAGAAAGCTCATCTAAAGCGCTGAATCTTTAATGGTGATCAGAAAAGAGAGGCGATAAAACCAGAAAGATCGGTTAAAATAGTTGATAATCTGATTAATACCCTTTTCTAATGACCCTTGAACTCTTATACCAAGCTTTCATCGAAACAATTCAACATCCTGACCATGAGATAAATCTAGCTCGGGCAGCTCTACAAATAGCCAATTTTGAATATCCCCGTCTCAAAATTGATCACTATTTAAATAGAATAAACTTAATGGCTGAGGAAGTAAAAAAACGCCTACCCGATAGATTATATCCCTTAAAAATAGTCAAGGTTATCAATCAATATTTGTTTGAAGATTTACAATTTACCGGTAATACCCAAGAATACTATGACCCCCGCAATAGCTACTTAAATGACGTAATCGATCGCCGCACGGGTATCCCACTCACTCTCTCGATTATCTATTTAGAGATTGCCAAACAGATAGATTTTCCCATGGTAGGAATTGGTATGCCAGGGCATTTTATTATCCGTCCCGATTTTGAGGAAGTGGAAATTTTTGTCGATCCCTTTCACGGTGGTGAAATCCTATTTAAACAGGACTGTCAAGAAAGATTAAGTCAAGTTTATCAACAGCCAGTTAAATTAGAAGAACATTTTCTCAATATTGCTACTAATCAGCAAATTTTATTACGTTTGTTGACTAATTTAAAATATATTTACCTGAATCGTCAACAATGGTCTCAGACAATTCGGACAATAGACCTACTACTTTTGCTCATTCCTAATCATCCCCTAGAGCTGCGCGATCGAGGTTTAGTTTACTATCAAATTGGACAACTCAGCCAAGCGCAACAGGATTTAGGCTTCTATCTCGCTCTCCTACCCAACGCTCAAGATGCAGAATCCATTCGACAATTATTGCAAAAAATTAACTCTTAAGTCGCCAATCAGTTATCAGTTATCAGTTATCAGTTATCAGTTATCAGTTAGCGGTATTAAATGAGGAGTATTAAATGACATTAATATTGCTCCCTTTTCACTGATTACTGATTACTGATTACTGTTCACTGAAAAATCCCCCAATCCTTTACTGATAAATGATAACTAAAATGACTATTAGCCCTTCCGTAACCGCGAAAAAACTCAAAATCGGTCAACTGCGAAAAGTCCATCATATCGCTTTCAACGTCAAAGATATGGATGCCTCTCGTCATTTTTATGGGGAAATATTAGGATTAGAGGAATTAGTGGGCGAAAAAATTCCCAGTACCTTAAAAGAATTAGTTGCCCAGGGAAAAGTGGCCAACTTTATCACCCCCGATGGTACAGTAATTGACCTATTTTGGGAACCAGATTTAAACCCTCCCGACGACAATCCCGAAATCGCTTTTACCCGTGCCAATCATTTAGCCTTCGATATTGCCCCGGAATGCTTCGATTTTGCCCTAGAAGTGCTACAAAGTCAGGGAATTACTATTGCTAGTGGACCCGTAACCCGGCCGACTGGGAGAGGGGTTTACTTCTACGATCCCGATGGCTTTATCGTCGAAATTCGCTGTGATCCCGCATCTTAACGACTCAGAGGGCGAAAATTGCCACGAAAAACCAGAAAAGTTAGGACAATCGCTAATATAATCGCTGTTATCGCAATTAGAGGCAGAGAAATCTGTTTAATAGCGATCGCTAAAAAAGCCCAGATAAACACCCCGATAAAAGCCCGATCTTTTCTTTTTAAACCGACTAAAATCGCGATTATCGCCCCGATAACTAGGATTATTACCGTCCAGATTTGGTCAGTTAAACCCCATCGCTGCCAGTCGATCCAATCTAGCACCGAAGCGACATTGACAATCGTGGCTACGCTAATCCAAGCGAAATAAATACTAATAGGAGCATTAACTAATAAACCCTGTTTACGATTGACAATCAAGCGATTAATTTCTAAGCGAAGATAAAGCCGGATGAGAGGAATTAAAATGCCTAGCATTGCCAATAAAGACAGAGTAAAAAAACGCAATTGAAAGAGAATTACCCAGAGAATCTGACAAGCACTAGCGATGGCTAATTCGTAGCCTAACCGACGCAAACGCGGTTCAGTTTTATTAAAAGCCAAAGCTTGGTAAATTCCCAGACTAATTAAACCCAGATAAATTAATCCCCAGATAGCAAAAGCATAATTAGCGGGAACAATTAAGACATCTTGAAAAACTGTATTCGAGATAGCCCCGATATTTTCGCCCTTAAGAGGAAAAATATTAGCGAAAATATTGGTAATAAAAGCCCCTAGAATAGCAAATAAATTTAGTTCTTGTCGGAAACGATCTCGATCAAAATTCATAGGTCAATCAAAGACGGAAAACATCATTTCGCCCTGGGCGGCCAATTGCCCATCGACTCTTGCTTCCCCTTGCATTTTAGCAATTTTATTCATCTTGAAGGATAATAATTCCACCGTCATAATTAATTGATCTCCCGGCACCACAGGACGACGAAAACGGGTTTTATCAATGCCAGCGAAGGCAAAAAATTTCCCTTTCATCCCGGGTAATTGGGTTAAAATCACTCCCCCCACTTGGGCCATGGATTCCACAATTAACACCCCCGGCATCAAGGGACGACTGGGAATATGACCGGGAAAAAAAGGCTCGTTGATCGTGACATTTTTTAGGCCAACAGCCTTTTTACCTGGTACATAGTCAATAATCCGATCAACTAGGGCAAAGGGATAACGATGGGGCAGTAGTTGGCGAATTTCCTCAACGGTAAAGGTCGTTTTTATGACTGGTTCTAACTCGGTTAAGGCTTCGGTAACGATGGTCATGCAAGTCAAAAATTACAAGTGAGATTAGACATTATCTCATAATCAGTTATCAGTGATCAGTGATCAGTTCACTGGAAATGGCTGACAGCCTTTTTAATTGGGCATTTCAGTTAAACGAGCATTTTGATAATAATGGCCGAGAATGCGATCATAAGTCACCCCTTGGTCAGCGAGGGAAAAAGCACCCCATTGACTTAAACCGATCCCATGACCGAAACCGCGACCATTGATGGCAAAAGTACCGTTATTAGCTGAAATCGTGAATAGGGTACTACGCAGCTCCAGTATTCGCCGTAATTGGGTATCAGAGATTAATTTAGAGCCTTGATCGCCCACTATACGCATTCTAATCACCCGTCCGTGGGGAGTGATCCTTTCGGGAGATAGCGATCGCACGCGACCGATACCACCGATTAAACGGCCTAATTCCCCGGCGCTAAAGTTTTTTGACCATTGGAATACTGGGGCGACTTGATCGTAATCGACGACACCGCGCAGGTAGGGTAAGGGCGAATTCCAAACATCCTCGACATTTTCCGTATGACCCCCGGAGGAGGAGTGAAACACCGCTAAAATCGGTTTGCCGTTGAAGGTCATAATTTGTCCAGCGGTGGCATTAACTGCCTCGTGGGTGCTAGTAAACTCGCTTTCTAGACCCTTATAAACTTGGGTGCGGGTGGTAGTATCGAGATCGTAGATGCGATTGCCGGAAGTATTCATTTGGTAGAGAGCATAGGTGCGGGCCGCCACGGATTGGGCCTTTAAGGCCTCTTGCGGCCAGGAGGGAATCGCCTCCGCACCGACGACACTATAGAGATATTCCTCTAAATCGACTAAATTTAGGGCTGTTACCCCAGAACCCTGCCGAATGATCCTTGTTCGTCCTCGATACCAGCGATCATTAATCCAGACGTAACCATCATTCTCCGGTTCGATGATCAATTGACTGGCCTGCCAATCGGCCAAACCCACCGCTTTTCCTCTGGGATTAGCATTGAGGGCATTCATGGCGGTTAATTCTCCTAGGACTCTCCCGGCCCCATCTTTCACCACAGCATCGGTGGAACTACCCACGGAGACGGCGCTAACACCTTTACTGATGGCAATGCGTAACTCGACAGCAGCTTGGACTGGAGCAATAATCAAAGCCCAAAAAACTAGGACGAGCCAACTATGAGCAGGCAGGCGCTGCAGGTAACTGCCCAGCAGCCTTGCTGTGTGTTTATTGGTCATGGGGATCGGACTCCTCACACAATCGATCGATAATCAATTTTACCCGGACTGGGATTTTTTGGCTACTCCAGTCCAGAAAAATTTTTCCCCTGTCACTGAGTAACGCACAGAAAACGGGTTTCTCGGAGAAACCCGTTTTCTGTAGTAGAGTATAGGCTACATATCAGGTTAGCTTAGGAAACCTAGGCTCTTCTAGGTTGTGTGTGATAAGTTTAACTTACATTATGATTGATCAATCTTT
>SFBI01000077.1 GCA_007095845.1 Microcystis aeruginosa Ma_MB_S_20031200_S102 | reverse complement strand
TCGGTATCTGGTTTACGGCAATGGGTGTTAGCACCATGGCGTTTAACCTCAATGGTTTTAACTTCAACCAGTCGATTCTCGATTCTCAAGGTCGTGTAATTGGTACTTGGGCCGATGTGTTAAACCGCGCTGGTATCGGTATGGAAGTAATGCACGAGCGTAATGCTCATAACTTCCCCTTAGACTTGGCTAGTGGTGAACAGGCTCCTGTAGCTCTGATTGCTCCCGCTATCAATGGTTAATTCCTAGTCTGAACGAAAAGGCACTCCCGCAAGGGGGTGCTTTTTTGTTGTTAGAATTATGATATTCAAGGAGAGATTTATTGGCTTGATTGATGATACAAAAAAGTACGAATTTATCAATAGGAGTATTAACCGATGCAACTCGAAGACTACTTTAATTTTTTGACTCCCAATGACATTCGCTTAAAAAACTCCCGCATTGGCATTGAAACTATCTTATATGAATACATTTACCGCGCCCGTACCCCTGAAGAAATCGGGCAAATTTATCCTACCCTTACCCTAGAACAAATCCATGCCACTATTCTCTATTACCTGCACGAAAAAGACCGAGTTAGTCAATATCTGGCAGAATGGCTAGAACATTGTCAAAAAGGAGAACAAGAACAGGATTTGAACCCTCCCGCTTTTGTGGAGAAAATGCGGAAATTCAATGCGGAAATAGCAGCAGAAAATATCAATGAGTATTCAGTATCTAATTGATGAAAATTTACCGCCGCTGTATCGGGAGCAATTATTGCGCCGTCACTCTGATTTAACGGTTTGGATGATTGGCGAACCTGGTGTTCCGTCGAAAAGCACCTTAGACCCAGAAATTTTAATTTGGTGCGAAGCAAATCACTTTATTTTAGTCACAAATAATCGGACTTCTATGCCTGTTCATTTAGCTGATCATCTGGCACAAAGTCGTCATATTCCAGGGATTTTTGTCTTGCGTCCTAAAGCAAAAATTAAAGAGATTATTGAGAATTTAATTCTCATTGCTTTATTAGGCGATGCCCAAGATTATCAAGACCGGATTACTCATATTCCTTTATAAATACTACTTGCTGTTTCTGTTTTATTTTTAGTTGTCTTAGGTGTTGAATCAGGGGAGATGAAGATAAACAATGGTTATTGGAGAAGTTACATCAACAATTAGGATTGAATAATCAAAAAATAACTAAACAGGTATTAATGGATAGTTGGAATGAAGCTTATAGTGATAGATCGGATGAATCAGAAACTTTGATGTTAGAGGGAATACGTCATCATCAACGTCAATTATCTGAGTAAATATGACGATTTTTCAAGGTGAGATTTATTGGATTGATTTAGGAGAACCACAAGGTTCTGAACCTGCTTATCTTCGTCCTTGTGTTGTGGTGCAAAATGATGCTCTGAATCAGTCACAAATTGGGTTCTTCGGTTTGTCTTATGCAATGGACGGGGGTTATAAGGGATGGAACCCTTACATAGAAAGGCATTTGGAGATTTTTGTCAATTGCTTTTGATCTAAAGCGAACTAATCAATTAAATCCCTTGCCAGATAATGATTTAGTCGATTTATGCCCCCTATCGAACCATACCAAGTAACGAAAAGCCAGTTTATCCAGATAAACATACTTAGGATATAGAAAAAGTGTTAATTATTAACCCTATTGCTGAATAACTATTTTAGGCTGTAGGTAGTATTCGTCTTCTCTGACAACTATCTCACCAATGCCGAGAAATTGAGCCTCTAAAGACTCCACAGCAACGAGAGAACTGCTCGTAACATTTGTATCGGTGAGATTAATTTTTCTACCGTGAAACCAATCGATAACCCTCTCTGGTGTGAAAGAAATCCAGTCTAGATGTGCCAAGGCAATGCGCGGCGAAATTAAAACCTCGGAATTAGCCATTAAAGCTTCCAGATTAATACTATCAGCTAATTGAAAACCACAGCTTTCCGTGCGAGTTAAACTGGCTAAAGTGCCACCCACAGCTAACACCTTCCCCAAATCTCTGGCCAGGGAACGGATATAAGTCCCCGATCCACAGTGAATATCTAGCTCTATTTGTGGAAATTCGCCATCTAACCAGCCTAAAACCGTAATTTGGTCAATTTTGACCTGACGAGGCTCCACTGCGATTATTTCCCCTTTGCGCGCCAATTCGTAGAGACGGCGACCATCCTTGTGAATAGCACTATAGATCGGCGGAATCTGGGCAATATTGCCAATAAATTCTGCTAAATGGGGCTTAACTGCTTCTAAAGTTAAATCGGCACAGGGACAAGTGGCGATCGCTTTTCCCGTAATATCATCGGTATCGGTGCTGAGTCCTAACTGGATTTTTGCCCGATAAGCCTTATTTTCGGGTAAATAGGGCAGTAATCGGGTGGCAGCACCGACGGCGATCGGTAAAACTCCCGTAGCCATAGGATCTAAAGTTCCGCCATGGCCGACTCGTTTTGTTTTCAGAATTTTTCGGACTTTGGCCACGCAATCGTGAGAAGTCCAATCGGGGGGTTTATTGAGATTTAAAAAGCCAAACATTATGAATTATGAATTATGAATTATCAAGTGGGGAGTGGGGAGATGGGAGTAAATAAAAATAATCTCCTGACTTGAAAATAGAAGCTGAAATAACGCCAATTCGTCGATCATACGGCCATCCGTTGAGTATAAGCTACATATCAGGAGAGGTACTCCTGCAAATGGAGTGACTCTTAAATTATTACAGATGCGTCAGCGGCTGCGTGTAAGCATCCCACCGAAAAACTAATGCGCGGGGGGTTTGGGGGGTAGAACCCCCCAAAAGCTTGGATTGAGAGATCAAGTCGGAAGTAATACGGCCATCCGTTGAGTATAGGCTACATATTAAATTATGAATTATGAATTATGAAGTGGGGTCGGGAGACGGGGAGAATAGAGAAAAGCAATCTCCTCAATTCTGAATACTGACGGCTGATAGCTAAAAATCTGACGTATTATATAATTGCATAACTTCGCTTAAAGGTAAACGGGAACGAACACCGAGAGAAAGGTCAGAAAAATGACCAAGATCATAATGATCAACAGCAGCGCAAGCAATCATAGCGGCGTTATCGGTACAGAGTTTGAGCGGCGGAAAATAGACGGTTAAATCATGATTTTTGGCGGCAGTTTCCAGATGATTTCTTAAGGCACTATTAGCAGCTACTCCTCCCCCGATTGCGATAGTTTTTAAGCCATAATCTAAGGCACAATTGATTGTCCGACGGGTTAAACTTCTGGCTATCGTATATTGAAAACTAGCGGCTATATCAGCTACGGGTAAATTATCTGGCTCGAATTTTTCTACTAAGCGCAAAACAGCCGTTTTTAAACCGCTAAAACTGGAATCGTAGGCATGAAAACCGCCGGTTGGTAAAGATATTTTACCTTCAGGTAAGGGAAAAGCTTGGGGATTACCATCTTTAGCGATGCGATCGATTATCGGACCACCGGGATAACTTAAGTTTAATAACCGTGCCACTTTATCAAAAGCTTCTCCAGCTGCATCATCTCTAGTGGTTCCTAATTGTTGATATTTACCGCAGGCCTGCACATGGATTAAACTGGTATGACCCCCGGAGACTAAAAGAGATAAAAAAGGAGGTTTAAGATCAGATTCAGCGAGATAGGAAGCATAGATATGACCTTCGAGATGATGAATGCCGATAAAGGGTTTATCGTGGACAATAGCGAGGGTTTTGGCTGCCGTCATCCCCACCATTAAAGCACCTACTAAACCGGGAGCAACTGTGGCGGCTATTCCATCAATTTCTGACCAAGTTAAACCCGTTTCTTGCCAAGCTTTTTCTAGACAAAAATTAATGGTTTCTAAGTGTTGTCGAGAGGCCATTTCTGGCACAACACCGCCATAGAGACGATGGAGATCAATTTGAGAAGAAACCACACTACTCAACACCTGGTTATTGTTAACAATAGCCACGGCCGTTTCATCGCAACTGGTTTCGATCGCTAAGATAATTGTCATAAATTAATCAGTAAATCGTCAGACACCCCCCTTATCAAGGGGGGATTAAGGGGGGATCCGTCTTTAATTTAATTATAACCACTTACTTAATTTTACTTAGGTACTTAATTAAAATTAAAGTTATCGTTCAGCAATTTCCATAGCCACCACCGCCGGGGGTTTCAATAATAAAAATATCACCAGGGTTCATTTCTATAGTAGCAGTGCCGGGCAATTCTTCGATAGTTCCATCGTTTCTTTCCACGGCATTACGTCCTATTTTACCGGCTTTTCCTCCCGCTAGTCCAAAGGGGGGAATCTGGCGATTACTAGATAAAATATTAGCAGTCATCGCCTCTTGAAATTTAATCCTTCTAATTACACCATCACCTCCAGAATATTGTCCTTTACCACCACTATCTTGACGAATACTAAAACTTTCTATTACCACAGGATAGCGCATTTCTAATACTTCTGGATCGGTAAGACGGGAATTAGTCATCTGGGTTTGTACGGCAGCGGTTCCCGCAAAATTTGCCCCCGCACCGGAACCGCCGCAAATAGTCTCATAATATTGATATTCTTGATTGCCAAAAGTGAAATTATTCATCGTTCCTTGACTGGCTGCTTGAATACCTAAAGCACCGTATAAAGTATTAACTATTGCTTGGGAAGTTTCCACATTTCCCGCCACCACGGCTGCCGGATAAACAGGATTAAGAAAACAACCAGATGGGATAATTAAATGGAGGGGTTTAAAACAGCCAGCATTTAAAGGAATTGCCTCCTCTACAAGGGTACGAAAAACGTATAAAACCGCTGCTCTTGTCACTGCTAGGGGTGCATTAAAATTATTATTTAACTGGTCAGATGTGCCAGTAAAATCAATAGTTGCTTGACAATTATTAATATCTATGCTAATTTTTACCTTGATGACAGCGCCGTTATCCAGATAATAGGTAAATTCACCATCTTTGAGGACAGATATAGCTTTTCTAACTGCTAATTCGGCATTATCTTGAACAAATTGTTGATAGGCTTTAACCATAGCTAATCCGTAGCGATCAACCATATTATGTAATTCTCTTTCCCCCTTGGTATTAGCGGCTATTTGTGCTTGAAAATCGGCAATATTTTGAGCAATATTGCGCGCAGGAAAAGGATTATTAGTTAAGTGATTAATTAATTCTTGTTCCCGAAACTGGCCCGCTGCTACCAGCAAAAAATTATCGAATAAAATTCCTTCTTCGCTAATATGAACAGAATGGGGAGGCATAGAACCGGGGGTAATGCCACCGATATCAGCTTGATGTCCCCGGGAGGCAAGATAAAATAATATTTCCTGATTTTGACGGTCAAAAATAGGACTAATTACTGTAACATCTGGGAGGTGAGTACCGCCATTATAAGGATTATTAGCCAGATAAATATTTCCAGGACGAATCGTCTCCCCTTTATCCTCAATTAAGCTTTTGACACTATCGGCCATAGAGCCTAAATGAACGGGAATATGAGGAGCATTAGCGATTAAATTTCCCACCTCATCAAAGATAGCACAGGAGAAGTCTAGGCGTTCTTTAATATTGACACTTGCTGCCGTATTTTGCAGAGTAATCCCCATTTCTTCGGCAATAAATTGATAGAGATTTTTAAAGATTTCTAGATAAATAGGATCGGCAACGGTCGTTATTTGCGAGCAGGAAGAATTGAGAGGGGACATAATACTAAATCTGGTTATTAAAGACTGATTGCATGAGTAGAAAACAGATTTTTCGGAGAAACCCGTTTTCTGTAGTAGAGTATAGGCTACATATCAGGTTAGCTTAGGAAACCTAGGCTCTTCTAGGTTGTGTGTGATAAGTTTAACTTACATTATGATTGATCAATCTTT
>SFBI01000076.1 GCA_007095845.1 Microcystis aeruginosa Ma_MB_S_20031200_S102 | reverse complement strand
CAGGCAAAAGAACAGGCTCTTTTAGAAAAAGAACAAGAACGACAGGCCAAGGAACAGATTCTTTTAGAAAAGGAACAGGAAAGACAGGCAAAAGAACAGGCTCTTTTAGAAAAAGAACAGGAAAGACAGGCAAAGGAACAGATTCTTTCAGAAAAGGAACAGGAAAGACAGGCAAAAGAACAGGCTCTTTTAGAAAAAGAACAAGAACGACAAGCTAAGGAAAAATTAGCGGCAAAATTACGAGAATTAGGCATCAATCCCCAGACAATTTAGCCGGTTAAAATATATAAACGGCCATCAATAACCCCTTGAGTTACAATTATCTTGATTTGACTGGATAGACCTGAATGCAACTCACTCCCGAACAATACAAAGAAAAAATGCAGCGCCGCAAGGCAATCCAAGAGGAACGTTTAGCCGAAAAAATCGCCGAAAAAGGTTTAATTATCGTTAATACCGGCGATGGTAAGGGAAAAACCACGGCAGCCCTCGGTATGGTTTTACGTTCCCTCGGTCATGGTTACAAAGTGGCGGTGGTACAATTTATCAAAGGTGCTTGGGAACCTGCCGAACAAAAGATTTTTAGTGTTTGGGGGGAACAAATCGAGTTTTATGCTATGGGGGAAGGTTTCACCTGGGAAACTCAAGATAAAGAAAGAGATATAGAGAAAGCCGAAGAAGCATGGCAAAAAGCCCTAACTTTTCTCGAAAATCCCCAATATAAATTAATTTTACTCGATGAGATCAATATCGCCCTTAAATTCGGTTATCTGGATATTCAGGAAGTTATCGCTGGTTTAGCCCGAAAACCCGCTAATTGTCACGTTATTCTCACTGGTAGAGGAGCTTTACCGGAATTAATCGAGATAGCGGATTTAGTCACGGAAATGAAGTTAATTAAACATCCCTTTCGTCAACAGGGAGTGAAAGCGCAACCCGGCATCGAATTTTAACTACTGCTTAAGCGTTGTACCGTCTCTCCCGACAATAATCGATGAGTTTCGGCGAGAAGATAAGGAATTTTATTAGCGTGGGGACTAGCGGCTAAACAGGCAGTTAAATCGAGTTTTTCCACCTCTTTTGCTTGTTGACCGGGAAACCAATGATCCCCATTCCCCAAGAGATTGTATCTGGCCTTAGCAAAGTCGATCATATCGTAGGCGATAGCGAGATTGTGTAACCAGACGATAGAAGGAATATTGATGTGATTGGGGGTATTTTCCCAGCTAGGTAAACCCAAAGACCAAGTTTTCACCCAATTATCGCCTAAACAGTTGATCATCTCCCCTTGCAATCTCTCGATAATTGCCGGTAAAATCTCCTCGGCTCGATCGAGTAAGGGTAAAGTTTTCAGGTGTTCATCAAAATCTGTGGGTTGCGCTGCACCGATACTCAGGGTATGAACGGCCGGATGACTGAGACAGAATAGGTCATTAAAAACCATCGGACTGAGAGGAGAACAGAGAGCGACGAGCTTAGGGGGAGGATTGTAGAGATGGCCACCCTTATCGGAGGGACTAATGATAAAAACCCCCATATCGTGCTGTTTTGCTGCTTCTATGGCCGGCCAGTTATTCTGAAAAATATAGTACCAGTGCAAATTGACATAATCGTAACAATTTGTTGCAATAGTCTTGACAATTACATCAGTTGGTGCATGGGTGGAGAAACCGATAAAACGAACTTTTCCCTGTTGCTGTAATTTTTTCGCCTCTTGCCAACAACCGCCCTCGGCCATAGTATCATCGAGAATTTCAGCCGTGTTGATGCCATGGATACCCAACAAATCCACATAATCTAACCGTAAAAATTGCAAGGATTGCTCAAATTTACGGCGAAATTCCCGCACATCTTGACTAGGAGAAACTTTCGTCTGCACGATAATCTTATCCCTCGGTAGTTGCGGCAAAATTTTGCCTAATTGCATCTCGGAAGTGCCGTAACCCCTAGCGGTTTCGATGTGATTAATCCCCGCTTCCAGAGATTTATTGATGATTGCCTCTAAATTGCCTTGATTCTCGTCGGGAATTTGCGACATTGGCAAATCCTGCCACTGGAATTGATAGCGCATTCCCCCACAGGAAAACACTGGCATTTGTAGATTAGTGCGACCGAAACGACGATACTGCATATATTCAGTTATCAGTGGGAATTATGAATTATGAATTATGAATTATGAATTATGAATTGGGAATTATGAATTATGAATTGGGAATTATGAGGTGGGGAGATAGGGTTTTGGGGTATTAGTTGAAACTTCCCTATTTCCCCATTCTCCCATTTCCTATCCCCTGTTCCCTAAATTTAATCGGGTACAGTGAGAATTTCGACACCGGTTTCAGTTACGGCGATGGTGTGTTCAAATTGGGCTGAAAGTTTACCATCTTTAGTAATAGCAGTCCAACCGTCTTTTAAGAGAATATGTTGCCAAGTTCCCTCATTAATCATTGGTTCAATAGTAAATACCATGCCGGGGCGAATTGTTTTGCCTTTGCCGCGAATGCCGTAGTGGGGAACCTGCGGACCGGTGTGAAAAACATTACTGATACCATGACCGACAAAATTTCTAACCACTGAAAATCCTTGTCCTTCGGCGTATTCTTGGATAGCGGCGCCGATATCGCCGATTTTACCCCCCGGCTGCACTGCATCTATGCCTCTTTGCAGACATTCTCTAGTCACTTCTACTAACTTTTTGGCCAGGGGGGAGGGAGTACCGACAAAGAAAGTCTGCGAAGTATCGCCGTGATAACCTTCTAAAATCGGGGTGACATCGATGTTAATAATATCCCCATCTTTGAGAATTTGATCGGCACTGGGGATGCCGTGACAGATAACCTCGTTAATGCTAGTACAGATGGACTTAGGAAAGCCATGGTATCCTAGGGGCGCACTTTTGGCTCCATGGGCGCGAGTCCAACGTTCTGCCTCGTCATTGATTTCTAGGGTACTTACCCCCGGTTTAACCATATCTGCGAGATGGTCTAAGAGTTTAGCTGCCAATCGTCCGGCTCGACGCATTTTTTCAATTTCCCGGGAGGAGAGTAAGGTGATGGTATCGTTGCCCATGAATTATCCGACTGTTAAGAAAGATTCTTGTTACATTTCTTATCCTAGCAAAATCGGGCAGCGTTATGGTTTCGGGGATTGGGTTATGGGAGTGGGGAGTGGGGAGTGGGGAGTGGGGGAATTATGAATTATGAATTATGAATTGGGGAGCAGGGGTGGGGTGTGGGGTGTAGGGAAATGGGGAAATGGGGAAATGGGGAAATGGGGAAATGGGGAGAATAAATAAAAATAATCTCCTGACTACTGATAACTGATAACTGATAACTGATAACTGATAACTGATAACTGATAACTGATAACTGTCTCCTAACCAGAGAAATTAACCGAATCTACCGGCTACATAATCGCGAGTTTGTTGATTAACTGCATCGGTGAAAATTTTCTGGGTGGTGTCAAATTCCACCAAACGACCGACGCGGGTTTCATCGGCATTAAAAAAGGCCGTGCGATCGGATACTCTAGAGGCCTGTTGCATATTATGGGTGACAATGACGATCGTGTATTGTTCCTTCAATTCATGGATTAATTCCTCGACTTTGAGAGTAGAAAGCGGGTCTAAAGCAGAACAAGGTTCATCCATTAATAATACTTTTGGTTTTACTGCCAAAGCGCGAGCAATACACAATCTTTGTTGTTGTCCTCCCGATAATCCTAAAGCGGATTTATTCAACAGATCTTTAACTTCATTCCAAAGAGCAGCCCCTTTTAAAGCTGATTCCACAATCCCATCTAATTCACTGCGACTAGCGGAACGATAAATTCTAATACCGTAGGCAATATTATCATAAATACTAGCGGGAAAAGGGTTAGGACGCTGAAACACCATACCCACCTGTCGCCGTAGGGTATGAAGGTTAACTTTGGGGGCGTAGATATCTTGGCCAAAAAACCTAACTTTGCCCTTAACTGTCACCTCTCCTTCTAACTCCCCGATGCGATTGAGAGCTTTTAAGAGAGTGGATTTACCACAACCAGAGGGGCCGATCATGGCGGTTACTTGCCTTTGCGGTATTTCTAAAGAAACACCTTCCAGAGCTTTTTTGCTACCGTAGAAAAAGCTGAGATTTTCGACTTCGATCGCCGAATTAGCTAGAGAAGTAGGGGTGTTCATGGTAGAGGAATCGATCATCATAAGAATGCTTAATTTGAGCGTTTACGAGTAACAAAACGGGAGAGAAGGCTAGTAATTAAAACTAAGATAATCAGCACTAAAGAAGCTGTCCAGGCCAGGGAATTTTGTTCAGGAAAGGGGGAACTAGCGTAGTTATAAATCAACACCGTTAAAGCTGGTGTGGGCGACCAAAGACTTTCTTGCCAAAATTGACTAAATAAAGCCGTAAACATTAAGGGGGCAGTTTCTCCGGCAGCCCGGGCTACTGCTAATAATATCCCGGTCATAATTGGTGCGATCGCTGCTGGCAGGACAATCCGAAATACCGTATCGAAACGGGAACCCCCCAAAGCGGAGGAACCGAGACGGTAGGACATGGGTATTAATTTTAGTGCCTCTTCGGTGGTTAAAGCGACGATGGGCAACATAATCACCCCCAAAGCAAAGGCCCCCGCTACGGCGGAAAATTGTTTGGTAGTTAACACCAAAACCCCGAAGGAAAACACCCCGACGATAACGGAAGGGGTACTACTCAAGACCACGATCGCAAAGCGCAGAATACCGCCAATTTTGGAACCCCGAGCGAATTCCGAGAGAAAAACCCCGGTGAGAATCCCCAGAGGTATGCTGCCGAGGGATGCTAAACCGACCATGGTTAAAGTCCCCACGATCGCATTGGCAAAACCATTGGGAACACTAGGATCGGAGCCAACTGGGGCGGGTAAAGAGGTGAAAACTTGCCAATTGAATCCAGGTAAACCTTCTTTGACAATTTGAAAGAGGATAGCGAATAAAGGCAGAATAGCGATGGCACTAAGAGCGATCGCTAAACCCGTGAGACCGTTGGTAAAAAAATGTCGCCACGGTGACAGGGGTTGCTGTAAATCTTCTTCGGGAAAAGCTCCTTGAGTCATAAAATTAACGATTACGGTTGATAAACTGTACTAATAAAGCCGCTACACTATTGACGACTAAGGTAATAACAAAGAGAATCAAAGCTAGATACATCAAAGCTCCGATGTGGACTTTTTCAAAAGCTTCTGGGAAGGTATTAGCTAGTACAGCAGGAATAGTATAACCGGGGGCCAAGAGGGAGGGACTAATAATCGAGGAGTTGCCGATTACCATGGCCACCGCCATGGTTTCCCCTAAAGCACGCCCTAAACCGAGGATAATCGCCCCGATAATGCCAGAACTGGCGGCAGGCAACAACACGCGCCAGATGGTTTCCCAACGAGTCGCACCTAGGGCCATGGAGGCGCTGCGTAATTCCGAGGGAACGGTAAGCAAGACATCGCGACTGATAGCGGAAATGGTCGGCACAATCATGATCGCCAGGATTACACCGGCGATCAGCATACTCGGTCCCAGGGGTTGGGTACTAAATAAAGGGAACCAAGCAAGATTTTGAAATAACCATTCTTGCAGGGGTTTAAGCACGGGAATTAGCGTGAAAATCCCCCATAAACCGATAATTACACTGGGAATCGAAGCAATTAATTCCACTAAAAAACCGATGGGATAACGGATACTGGCCGGCAAATAATTCTCGCTAGTGGTTAAAGCAACGGCGACACTGAGGGGAATGGCTAATAAAAGAGCTAGAATCGAGGAAACAACGGAGCCGAAAATAAAGGGTAAACCACCAAATTTGAGGACGTTCACATCCCAAGTGGTTCCCCAGAGAAATCCCAGTCCGAATTCATTGATCGCCGGTCGCGCATCCTGAAAAACAATCCAGGCCATCCAGAGCAGAAAAATTAAACCAGAGGCGGCACAAATCCAGACTAAAACTGTAAAAATGCGATCAAATAAACCGGCACTGCCGGGGTTTTCGTTAAGATTAGCTGCTGAAAGATCAAAAGACTCAACAGGTTTAGAAAAATTAGCCATAAGGTAGAGCGAAATTACCAGTTATCAGTTATTTCAAATACAACTGTAGGGGCTGAACAATGTTCAGCCCACAGAAAAGAAATAATTTTGTATTAGTTATGGACTTAACCGGTAACTTTTTCCATCTTACTGGAAAGCGGTGACAATCAAGCCCAAACTAATACAAAAGTATTTAGGTTTGCTGAAAAAGTAC
Organism: Microcystis aeruginosa Ma_MB_S_20031200_S102; assembly: GCA_007095845.1. GTDB lineage: Bacteria > Cyanobacteriota > Cyanobacteriia > Cyanobacteriales > Microcystaceae > Microcystis > Microcystis aeruginosa_D. The sequence continues at coordinate 29,105 of SFBI01000076.1, read as the reverse complement.
GGGCGAAGCATTCGGTTAGAAAATCTCCGGTTTCACCGATAGGTTATTGCCCGAATGCTTCGCCCCTACAGGACGCGGGCCGATGAAGACGCAAGGTTTTCAACGACGATTCTCTCAAAATTTGCACCTGTTTCGCGAGAAAAGCCACAAAACCCTTACCTTACCTACATTTCACATTTATTCAGCAAACCCTATTTATTTAATTTTGTTAACTTCGGCTAAAACTTTTTGAGTCACCGATTGAGGAATCCGGGTAAATTCCAATTGATTGTTAATACCTTGACCGGTGGTGAGAATCCAAGTCAACAGTCTTTTAATTTCCGCTGCTTTTTTGTTATCAGCGTAGTCTTTCGGTACTAATAACCAAGTAATCCCGACGATCGGATAACCACTGCTAGGATCGTCCATATTGGCGGTAAAATCGGCGTTGAACTTGATCCCTTCCATAGCTTTGTTAGCTTGAGCGAGACTCGGTTCGACAAATTGACCGGCTTTATTTTGAACTTTGGCAGTTCTCATGGTTGCCCCTTCATTTTTGCGGGCAAAGGTATCTTGAACGTAACCGATCGAGCCTTCTGTTTGTTTAACTAGGGCTGCCACACCATCATTTTTCGGTCCTTTGAGAACGGTAAAACCCCAGTTAGGTTCTTTGCTGGTTCCCACTTTACTTTTGAAAGAAGGACTAATAGCACTTAGGTGAGAGGTAAAAATCTCGGTAGTACCGCTACCATCAGCCCTAACCACCACTTTAATGGGTCGGTCGGGCAGTTTCGGATCCACTTGTTTCCAGTTGGTGATCTCACCACTGAAGATTTTACCCAGGTTAGCTCGAGAAATTTGCAGGTTATTTACTCCGGGCAGATTATAAACTACGGCGACGGCTCCTCCGGCGGTGGGAACCAGCAGTAAACCGTTTTTCATCTGGCTTTTTTCCGAGGAAGAAGGAGCGGCATCGGAAGCCCCAAAATCGACGGTTCCAGCGATAAATTGCCGGATACCAGCGCCGCTACCGACGGAATTATAGTTAACGGTGACACCAGTGGCGTTTTTATAGTCGGCAAAATAACGCTGGTATAGGGGCGCGGGAAAGGATGCTCCTGCACCGTTCAGGGTTTGGGCGAAGGCTTCTCCCATCGTCCCTGCTAGGGCCGCTGCCGTGGCGAAGGAGACAGCACACACACGAGTTAGGGTAGCAGTTGAGAATATCATAAGTTTTCTGGTTGAAGAATCCTGCACAATTGAGAAAGTTGAACTTTCTTCAAGATATAGTTTACGGCACAAATATTACTTTTAAATCTAGAAATACTTTAGATTTTTTTGGTTAAGATTTGGTAAAACTTAGGTTAATTTTAATTTAAAAAATTCACAGCTTTTGGCAACAATTTAGTTAGACCGATCAAGACAAAAATCCATTGCATCTATTCGAGGATGAAATCTTAATTTAAACCATCTGTTGGGGAGAAATTGCCCAGACAAAGCTTTTTATCTGGGCGTGTCAAGGCAAACAGAGCAGTACCCCCAGTTTTTCTATCCTGTTAAGTTTGTTATCTTTTTGGGGGAATTTTCGTGTCAAATCAATTTTTTTTGAAATGATGGAGATAGATTTTTCTGACTCCCAGAAAAGCAAGGGGATGGATAAATGCTGATCAATCTCGATAAATTGCTCAAAAAAGCTCTTGTTTTTGTTAGTGCTGGTGTTCTAGCCGCTTGCACTCCCGTTGACTTCCAATTAAATAAATCAATTATTATTGATGGGTCTAGCACCGTTTACCCAATCACCAAAGCTGTCGCCGATGAATACAAAAAACAAAAACAGCCGTCTGCGGATATAAGCGTCAACTTTTCGGGTACTACTGGCGGTTTTAGGCAGTTTTGCGCTGGAAAAACCGATATTAGCAATGCTTCACGACCGATTCGCACCGATGAGATCGAAGCCTGTAATCGGAATAACATTAGATTTATCGAATTGCCGATCGCCTTTGATGCACTCACCATCGCAGTCAATAAAAAAAATACTTGGATTGATAGTATCACTCTAGAGGAATTGAAAAAAATCTGGGAACCTGCGGCCCAGGGTAAAATCAGCAAGTGGAGTCAGGTGCGATCAGGATTGCCAGATAAACCTCTTAATCTCTTTGGTGCGGGCAAAGATTCGGGAACTTTCGATTATTTTACAGAAGCGGTAGTAGGAAAAGAAGATGTTAGCCGTAGCGATTACGTTGCTAGTGAAGATGACGACACTTTAATTCAAGGAGTTAGTCAAGATGCCAACGCTCTGGGATATTTTGGCCTAGCTTACTACGAAAAACAAGCGGCGAATTTAAAAGCTTTAGCAATAGACAGCGGTAAAGGGGCTGTTTTGCCCTCCCGGGAAACGGTGTTACAATCCACCTATCAACCCTTAGCCCGTCCTTTATTTATCTACGTTAACGCCCAAAAAGCCCAGTCTAATAAGGATTTACAGCGTTTTGTCGAGTATTATCTCAGCCAAGCTCAAAACATCGTTCAAGAGGTCGGTTATATTCCCCTGAGCGGTGAGCATTATCATTTAGCCAAGGTCACTTTCTTTAACGGGGAAGCGGGAACAGTTTTCGGGGGACACTCAAAATTCGATGTGACTTTAGCCGAATTACTACGCCAGAAAGCCAAGTTTTAGACGGTTAAAATGGGGTGAGATTGACTCACCCTATCAACTTTTATTTGTGCTGCGGGAATAAAGCTAAAATTCTTGGGTTTGCTTCCCTTTTCTTGAGAAGACACATTGATCAGCGTTGTGCAGAGAATTAATTAGGGTTGATCAAGCTTTTGGCTGGTGATTTGGCTAATATATACCCGTTGGCTGATCTTTACTCCTGATCTGGGGATTGTCCGAAAAGATGCTCTACGATTCGCTTAACTTCTGTACGGATGCCGGTGACTTCGTTGCGGAAAAACTGTCGATCGCTCTCAGCTTGAGTGATAAATTGATTTAAGCGCTCGTTGGTTCGTTCAAGACTCCCTGCTATTGTCCTAACTTCACGGGTTAGTTGTGCTATATCTTCTCGATTCTGTTGCGTGAGGACAACGGTAGCCTGTAGTATGCTCTCGATCCGTTCTAATCTTTCATCCGTCATCGGTTACAATCCCTTTAGCGCTTTTTATCGGTCTCTCTACTTAGAATTATATAGGGCTTGCTGAATAAATCTAAAAACCTTGTTGGCATAGAAGGCGTGTTTAGTCTTAGCTATCTCAAACAAACTAAACTCTATCAAGAAGCAATAAAAAAAGGTAGAGAAGAAGGTCAACAACGGGGAAAATTACCAGCACAATTAGATTATATTACCCTCGCTACTGCCTTAGACTTAGACAGGGAAAGAGGGCGAGAAGTTCCCTAAAACTGCCTAAAAGTTTATCAGTAATCGGGCAATTTTATGAAACTAATTCTCTCCGTCCTGATGACTCTTTTTATCTTTGGTGTTGCTATTCGTTTATTGGCTCCGATTGGTTTCTCTGTAATACTTTTAACTATTAGTGCCAAGGTTTTTCGCAATCAGTTAAGTTAATCGTTTTTCAATCATTCCAGATGGAAAAAATTAATCTATCCTGGAGTCATGAATAACGATTAATTATTAATACTTTAACCAAAACGACCGCTAACATAATCTCTAGTGGACTCTTGAGCGGGATTTTGAAAGATAACCTCGGTGCGATCATATTCCACTAAATAACCTACTTTACCGCCTTTTGGGGTCGGTTCAGCATTATAAAAAGCCGTTAAATCAGAAACCCGCGACGCTTGTTGCATATTGTGGGTGACAATAACTATAGTATATTGGGTTTTCAATTCGTGAATTAATTCCTCAATTTTTAGGGTAGAAATTGGATCGAGTGCCGCACAGGGTTCATCCATTAAAACAACTTCTGGTTTAACCGCAATAGCGCGAGCAATACATAACCTTTGTTGTTGTCCCCCTGATAAAGCTAAACCACTTTCTTTGAGTTTATCTTTAACATCATCCCAGAGAACGGCTTTTTTTAAAGATTCCTCTACTAATTGATCCATATCACCAGTGTAACCATTTAAACGCGCCCCAAAAGCAATATTTTCATAGATAGATTTTGGGAAAGGATTCGGTTTCTGAAAAACCATACCGATGCGACTGCGTAACCCGATAGGATTAACGGAATTACCATAAATATCTTGGCCGCGAAAGGTAACTTTTCCCTCAATTTTGGCACTTTTAACCAGATCATTCATACGATTAAAACAGCGCAGAACCGTACTTTTTCCGCAGCCAGAGGGACCAATAAAAGCGATCGCTTTTTTCTCAGGAATATCAAGGTTAACATCACGAACAGCGAGATTAGAACCATAGTAAACGTTTAAGTTTTTGGTTCTCAAAACCGCATCGGTGACAACATCGGTACTATACATAATCTTTAAAGTAATAGGTGTTGGGTGTTTTTTTCAGTGACCAGTGAACAGTAAACAGTAATCAGTGAAAAGAAAACTCCAAACTTGCCACTTTATACTGATAACTGATAACTGATAACTGATAACTGATAACTGATAACTGATAACTGATAACTGATAACTGATAACTGATAACTGATAACTGATAACTGATAACTGATAACTGATTTAGCCAAAACGTCCACTAACATAATCTTTAGTTGCTTGTTCTTGAGGATCACCGAAGATTTTGTTCGTATGATCAAACTCGACTAGATAACCAATTTTGCCACCTTTATCGGTGGGTTCAGCGTTATAAAAAGCCGTTAAATCCGCTACTCTAGTAGCTTGTTGCATATTGTGAGTAACAATAATAATTGTATAACGTTCTTTTAATTCGTGCATTAATTCCTCAACCTTTAAAGTTGAAATTGGATCGAGTGCCGAACAGGGTTCATCCATTAATAATACTTCTGGTTGAGCGGCAATAGTGCGAGCAATACATAATCTTTGTTGTTGTCCCCCCGATAGGGAAAAACCGCTTTCTTTCAGTTTATCTTTTACTTCTTCCCAGAGAGCTGCTCGACGCAAGGAAGTTTCTACTAATTCATCTAAATCGCCTTTATAACCATTTAATCGCGCTCCGTAAACCACATTATCATAGATGGATTTGGGGAAAGGATTAGGGCGCTGGAACACCATACCGATACATTTTCTGACTTCGACAGGATCCACCTCTTGAGAGTAAATATCCTGGTTATGATAAAAAACTTTGCCGTCAATACGAAAACCGTGAATTAAATCATTTAGACGATTAAAACACCTGAGAATGGTACTTTTTCCGCAGCCAGAGGGTCCAATAAAAGCGGTGACTTTATTTTTGGGAATATCGATGGAAACATCTCGTACTGCTCGATAATTACCATAGTATATATCAGCCTTATCGACCTTTAAAACGGTTCCTGTAGAATGGGGGTTAGAGTTAGTTAGCATAAATTATTTACCTTGAATTTGGCTAATTGAGGAATCAGAAAGATAGGTAGATTTTTACTTAAATATTCCTTTTGAATTTTAACTTTTTCCTTGACTTAATAGGTTTTCTGGCGCGTGGCTAAACGGGATAAAATGTTAGTTAACAACACCAAAAGCACGAGAATTAAAGCACCTGCCCAAGCTAATTGCTGTTGAGGGGCAAAAGGGGCAGTAGCAAAGTTGAAAACTAAGACCGAAAGGGTGGCAATCGGTTCAAAGACACCCCGAGGCCAAAAGTTAGAGAATAATGCCGTAAAAATTAAGGAGGCGGTTTCCCCGGCAGCCCTAGCAATTGCTAAAGTCACACCGGTTAAAATAGCGGGAACTGCGGCAGGAAGGACGATTTTTAGGACGGTTTGGTAGTTATAGGCCCCCAAACCCATGGCCGCCCAGCGGATGTCTTGGGGAACGATTTTTAAAGCCTCATCGGTGGTTCTAATAATAGTCGGTAACATTAACACCGCTAAACCGATCGAACCGGCTAGGGCAGAAAAACCTAAAAGGGCTGTTCCTTCGCCAAATAAGGGCGCAACTAACAAACCGAAGGCGAAAACCCCGACAATAATCGAAGGGACACCCGCTAAAACGTTGGTAGCAAAGCGCACACCCTGGGCAAGTTTGTTATCACCGCTAAATTCCGAGAGATAAACCGCCGCTAAAACGCCGATGGGAACTGCGATCGCTGTAGCCAGGGCAACGACGATAATTGTACCTAAAATGGCATTAGCGATGCCTCCTCCTCCTAAACCCGGTGGTGGCGGTAATTTAGTAAAGAGATTAGCGTTTAAACGACCCACCCCTTGCACAAAAACGAAGCCTAGGACGGCAAAAAGGGGAATCACAGTAACAGCTAAACATAAAGCCGAGAGAACGGTCATAATTGTCCCCAATAGCGATCGAGGACTACTCGGTTTCTTTTTGAGATTATTGCCTAAATTCGCACTATCCATGTCAGTTATCAGTTATCAGTTATCAGTTATCAGTGAACAGTAATCAGTTATCAGTGAACAGTAATCAGTTATCAGTGATTAGTAAACAGTGATTAGTAAACAGTGAAAAGACAGCAGTAAACTGCCATTTGATGATGATCACTTAATACTCAAAACTCAAAACTCAAAACTGATAACTGACGAACGATGGCTTAATACTTAGCTTTGACGCGATTAACGATTAATTCTGCGAAGATATTGACTACTAGGGTCAAAACCAAGAGAACAAAACCCGCATACATTAAAGCCGATACTTGCATTCCCGATGCTTCGGCGAATTGGTTAGCCAATAAGGAAGCGATCGTGTTAGCAGGGGCGAGAATAGAGGCACTAATGCGGTTAGAATTGCCGATAATCATCGTTACTGCCATGGTTTCCCCTAAAGCGCGCCCTAAAGCTAACATAATCCCCCCAACAATCCCAGAAAAAGCGGCAGGAATTAAGACCCGAAAAATAGTTTCCCAACGGGTGGCCCCCAAACCGAGGGAAGCTTGCCTTAGATCCGGCGGTAAAGCGGCCAAAGAGTCACGAGAGATAGCGATAATAATCGGCAGGATCATAATTGCTAAAATTACCCCCGCTGGTAACATTCCAGGCCCCCCTAAAGGCGTGCTAAACAGAGGAATCCAACTAAAATTAGCATTTAACCAGTTACCAGGGGGTCTGAGGATAGGAATCAATACAAATATACCCCATAATCCGTAAACAACACTGGGAATAGCGGCCAAAAGTTGTACGAGAAAAACCAAAATTGTCCGCGCATTTAAGGGAATAAAATCTTCGCTTAAAAAAATCGCCGAACCGATACCGAGGGGAACAGCAATCAGGAGGGCAATTAGAGAACTAACGAGAGTTCCGTAGATAACCGGCAGAACTCCGAATTCTTCCCGACCGCGCACGGGATTCCAAGCGCTACTGGTCAAAAATCCCAGACCAAAGGTTTGAATCGCTGGTAGGGCCCGAATAAAAATAACTAGGGCAATTAGGAGCAAAATTACCCCAATAGCGATGGCAAAGGCGGTGGTTAATCCAACAAAGCCTTTATCGAGGATTTTTTCCGATTCTGGACGTTCTTTAAAAGTTGAGTCGGGCGAAACTGTGGGCGCACTCATGATTAGGGTTTAAATCCAGCTAGTTTGCGGTAGCTAAGGTCGAAATTGACCTTTCTACAGTATTGTAACTTTGAATACATTTTTTCGGCGACTAATCCACCTTGATCGTGTAATCAGGATAGATGACATCGGCAGCGGCGGCTACTCGTTCCCGAACGTTTTTCGGTAGGGGAATATAACCAAGGGGAGCTGCTTGTTCTTGTCCTTGGTTAAGTCCAAATTCAATCATCGCCTCCATTGCTAAAGCTTTTTGGGGATCGTTGTATTTTTTGTAAACCAACATCCAGGTATAGGTGACAATGGGATAGGAATTTTCCCCCGGCGGATCGACAATAAAAGCGCGTAAATTTTCAGGCAGTTCAACGTTAGCGAGGGTAGCAGCGGCGTTGGTTTCATCGGGAATGACAAATTTACCCGCCTGATTTTGCAGGGCGGCCGTGGGCAGGTTATTATTTTTAGCGAAACCGTACTCAATATAACCGATCGAGCCTGGATTTTGTTGAATTAGGGCAGTTACACCCTCATTGCCTCTACCACCGAGAAATTTACCTTTTTTGGTCGGCCATTGTACGGCTTTTCCTTCCCCGATGCTTTTCTTCCATTCGGGACTAACGGCGCTTAAAAACTTGGTAAAAACTCCCGTTGTTCCGCTACCGTCTGCCCGGTGAACTACGGTAATTTCTTCATCGGGTAGTTTTAAATCGGGGTTATCGGCGACAATTTTGGCATCGTTCCAACGGGTAATCGTGCCTAAAAAGATGCCTACATAGGCTTCCCTACTTAGTTTCAGCCCTTCTACTCCGGGCAAATTATAAGCCATAACGATGCTTCCCGCCGTCATCGGTAGCAGTAAAACCCCGCGGCTAACTCTGGCCATATCTTCGTCACTCATGGCGACATCAGAAGCGCCAAAATCGATCGTACCTTGGATAAATTGTTCGACTCCCGCCCCGCTACCGGTAGATTGATAGTTAATTAGCAGTTTAGAAAATAGTTGATTGATGGTGACAAACCAGTTTTGATATAGGGGCGCAGGAAAAGAAGCACCCGCACCATTGAGGGCAACTTCTCCTTTTAGGGGAACCTGGGCGATTCTATTGCTTCCCTCTCCGCTAGTTCCTGCCGTATCGCCGCCCCCACAAGCAGTTAAAGTCGCTGTTAAAGTGGCTAGGGATAAGGCTGTTAGTAAATGGGTTCTGTTTTTGTTGAGCATAGGATTAATTTTGATCCGTAAACTGCCTTAAATCTTACGCTAAAATTTACCACGACTTGGTAAAGAATAGGTTAAGAAGTGAATAAAAAAACATAATGTATTGTCAAGAAAATTTTTCTCGATAACTAGACAAAAATCTCCACTTCTTTTACCATTTATTTTGACTAAACATTAGTTTTAAGTCGCGGGTAAAGCCGCTAACTTTTCCCGTCTATATAGGGGGTTTCTTTTTCCCTACCATTATAGCGACGTAAAAACAACAAAGAAAAGATTAAGGTTTACAGCCAACACCTAACGCCGTTTTTTTACTTTTTACTTTCTCCTTTTGACACCTATGCTAGAAATTGTTACTCAGCTATCTCGTCCGACCAAAGTAGTCGCAACCATCCTAGTAACTGCTCTACTTTTCCCCGCTTGTGCCAATATTAATCCTCAAGACCTAAAACCAATTAAAATCGATGGTTCGAGTACCGTAGCACCAATTACCGACAAAGTTCTCGAAGATTTTAAAGCTAATACCCCTAACAAAGCTTTGGCTGATGTTAAAATTGACGCTAATATTTCAGGAACCGGCGGCGGTTTTAGAAAATTTTGTGCGGGAGAAACCGATATTAACAATGCTTCTCGGCCAATTTCTGTGGAAGAATTAAAAGAATGTGATGCTAATAAGGTAAGATTTATCGAACTACCGATCGCTTTTGATGCTTTAACCGTGGTAGCCAATCCCCAAAATAACTGGGTTGATGATATTTCCACCACAGAATTAAGAACTATTTGGGAACCAGCGGCCGAGAATAAAATCAAACGTTGGAATCAAATTAATCCCGCTTGGCCCGACCAACCGATTACCCTTCACGGGCCAGGTAAAGACTCCGGAACCTACGATTTTTTTAGTGAGGTAATTAACGGCAAAGATGCCAGTCGTGGGGATTTTAACTTTAGTGAAGATGATGAAGCTTTAGTTAATGCCGTCAGTCAAGATCCCAACGCTTTAGGCTATTTTGGCCATGCTTACTATGAACAAAATCGGGATAAATTAAAAGCTTTGAAAGTTAACGGTATTGAACCAACTCGCGGCAATGTAGAGGATAGTAAATATCAGCCTTTATCTCGTCCTTTGTTTATTTATGTTAATGCCCAAAAAGCCCAAGAGAATCCCGCTTTAGAGAAATTTGTCGAATATTATCTCGATCGAGTTCCCAATTTATTAGATAGTATTGGTTATATTCCCCTACCCGATGAGGCCTATCATTTGGCACGGGTACAGTTGCAAAAATTTGAGGTAGGAACGGTTTTTAATGGCCGACCTCAACCCAATTTAACCATCGGGGAATTACTTCGCAAACAAGCTCAATTTGAAGCTAAGTAGGGTTGGCTGAATAAATCTAAAAACCTTGTTTGGTAAGACTTTTAGACTTTTTGTCAATCAAAAAGTATCGGCTCTGGGAGTGAGCGGAGGGAGAACTCAGGGACTTTTTCCCTGAAAATTAGGTAATTGACCCCCTCAAAATGGGTAAAACCCTACACCCTACACCCTACACCCCACACCCTGCCCCCAGGAAAAACTTTTTCAGCAAACCCTACTTAATTAACCCTTCGGTGTCGCCCCAAATTGTTCGATGAGGATAGAGGTTAACACCGATTTTAGATCCTCACAGGGAATCCCTTTTTGTACACAACTTCCCAGGTGAGCATCTTTACCCACTTTACCCCCCATGTAGAGGTCAACTCCTTCCACGGTTTTGCCGTCTTTGCGTGCTTTTGTCCCCATCAAACCGATATCGGCCACTTGGGGTTGTCCGCAGGAGTTAGGGCAACCGGTCCAGTGCATCCGCACACCCCGGGGGATATTTAATTCGGCATCTAACTGACGAATCAAGTCCACAGCCTTATTTTTGGTTTCAATCAGGGCAAAATTGCAGAATTGCGCCCCCGTACAGGAAACGAGCGCTCGTTGTAAAGGAGTGGGATTGGGGGTAAACTTAGCCAGTAAAGGCTCGGTTAAAAGAGTCGCCATATTTTCAGCCGCTATATTGGGAATAATCACGTTTTGTTCTACGGTTAAACGCAATTCTCCGCTACCATACACTTCGGCAATTCGGGCTAAATCGAACATATCATCGGCAAATAGACGACCAACGGGAACGCAAAGACCGATATAGCTTAATCCCTCCTGTTTTTGCGGAAAAACTCCTAAATGATCCCGTTTTTCCCAGTCAATAGCGTCTTTTTCGGCTGCCGTTGCCAAGGCATAACCTAAGTGATTAGCCACCCGCGTGCGGAATTCCTCGATTCCCCACTCATCAATTAACCACATTAAACGGGATTTTTGACGATTGGCGCGTAACCCGTTATCGCGGTAAACTTCTAAAATCCCTCGGCATAAATCCACCACCTCCTGATTCGGTCTCACCCAAACATTCATGGGAATTGCCGCTTCACAGCGTTTAGCCGAGAAAAAGCCACCCACCACGACATTAAAGCCTAATTCTCCCTCTTTATAGGCAGGAACAAAGGCAATATCGTTAATTTCCGCATGAACGGAATTATCCCGGCCTCCCTCGATGGCAATATTAAATTTGCGGGGCAGATTGGTAAATTGATAATTACCTTGACCGCAGTTAGTAATCATATCTTGGACTTTTTGGACTAATTCCCTGGTGTCAATTAATTCATCCGCGTCTAGTCCTGCCATGGGTGAACCGGTAATATTTCTGACATTATCCATGCCCGATTGTACCGAAGTCATACCCACGGATTTTAGTCGTTGGAAAATATCAGGAATATCTTCGATACGAATACCGCGTAATTGTAAGTTCTGACGAGTAGTAATATCGGCATTACCATCATCGCCGTAACGCTGCACAATTTCCCCTAAAACGCGCATTTGCTCACCGCTAATAATGCCGTTAGGAACCCGCAAACGCATCATAAATTTGCCCGGGGTGACAGGACGATAAAAAACACCCACCCATTTTAAGCGATATTCTAAATCGGTTTTATCCATCGCTTCCCACCCGATTTGGGCAAAATGATCTAGTTCATCTTTAATGGCTAATCCGTCTTTCTCGGCTTTAAATTTCTCGAATTTATTGAGAGTTGTTCCATCTTTTTCAGGTGCTTGTACCACGAATCTATCTCCTTCTGGTTTGTGGGTGTAATTGTTCTAGTTGGTGCAGGTTAGAAATGAAGAAATCGGGATTTAACAATAAGTATTCTGTAAAATACTGTCGTCATTAGCAAAAATTTAGTAATTTACCTAGTCTCTATTTGTTATTTAATTCTTTTTAACTTGGATAATTTTGTATTGTTTGTAACAGAAATCCTTTAACCATCGTGTTTAAGGATTTCTGTCATGCAGTAAGTGCATTAAGGTGGGGTGTGGGGAAGTGGGGAAGTGGGCTGTGGGGTGTGGGGTGTGGGGTGTGGGGTGTAGGGTGTGGGGAGATGGGGGGAAGTGGGGAGATGGGGGAATAAATAAAAATACGGCGGTTCCTCTATCCATCTGGCACAGATAAATCCTTATCGGATAAGCCTTTCGGCGTGGAGAATGTACCAGAACCAAGATAAATCCGCCGTAATCTCCTGAATTCATAATTCATAATTCATAATTCATAATTCCGTGAATTTTCCTAAGCGAGAAACTTAACCAACTCCTCTAATTTTTGCCAAGCTAACCCACTGGCTAAAATCTCGCGTGCGAGGGCGAAACCAGCAGCATGATCGCCAAAAGTGACCTTTTCTGCCACCTGTAGGGCAAGAGAGGCATTAATCGCCACAGCATCCCGTTGAGCGGGCGTTCCCCCCCCTTGCAGGACATTTTTGAGGATTTCGGCATTTTCTGGCACTTCCCCGCCTTTAAGGGCATTTAAACTGGCTCTAGGGATAGAAATTGACAAGGGATCGATCGCCGCAGAAATCACCTCGCCATTATTTAATAAAGCCATATCGGTCAGATCTCCCAACCCCACCTCATCGAGTTTTTCCCGGCCGTGAACAATAATCGCCTTTGGGGTTCCCATTTGTGCTAAAGCTGTGGCCATGGGGGTGAGAAATTGCCGGTCATAAACTCCGATAACTTGACCTGTGGGACGCAGAGGATTAACTAGAGGACCCAGAAGATTAAAAACCGTGCGAACTTTCAGGGTTTTGCGGAGATTAGCCACACTTTTCAGGGCCGGATGCCAACCAGGGGCAAAAAGAAAGGTCACTCCCACCCCATCTAAGGCCGCCGCCACTTTCTCGCTAGGGGCGCTTAAATTAACCCCAAGATATTCTAAAACATCGGCCGAACCGACCTTGCTGGAGGCAGAGCGATTGCCGTGTTTAGCCACTTTTACACCCCCAGCGGCCGCCACAAAAGCCACAGCAGTGGAAATATTAAAGGTTGAGGCCCCGTCACCGCCGGTGCCACAGGTATCGATAACGGGAGTAGTATGGGGTTTAGGGTCTTCTAAGCGAGATTGTTGGCGTAAAACTGTGGCCATTCCCGCTAATTCGTCCGCCGAGACTCCTTTTGCTTGCAAAGCCGCTAAAATTGCCCCCGATAAAACTTCTGGAATCTGGCCGTTTAACCATCCGGTCATTAATTCTTCAGCTTGGTTAAGGGAAAGGGATTTTTGATCGAGTAGTTGCTGCAGTAGGTTTGGCCAGTCTTGATTGTTCATCGCTGTTCCATTGGTGTGGGGATGGGGCGATATACTATCATAGCGGTTTGTCTGGAGAATCGATCGCTCCTAGGAATTTTTACTTTAAATCGAGCAAACCCTGTTCTTTTAACTTGGGATTAAAACGGATTTCCATCTGTACTCCCCGTTTTTCTAGGGTTGATAAAATATCATTTTCTACTCGTCTGGATACCTGTTTTAATAACTTAATTTTCCCTAATTCATCAGCATTTTGATAAATTTCTTTTTCTGTCTCAGTCATGGCTAATTTACCATCAATTGGCTCTGTCCAGAGTTTTTCATTGTCGATTACTGCCTGACTTTCTCTTAGCCAAGCTTGTTTAATCGATTCGAGAATAGTTCGATTAGGACGCTCGATCACCTGTATTTTTAGCCAATAACAAGCTTGGGGCTGTCGGGCAAGATGTTGTTTTAAACTGAGATAAATATCACGAGAATAGCCGACAAAATTTAGGACTTGCTCTCGATTAAAAATGGCATAAACCCCGATTTTTCCCTGGAAATCAGCAGAGATATTACCCGTGGCATCTAGGTAGGAAATATATTCTAATTGTTGGAGATTAGCAAAAGTATCAGACTCATTCATAATTAATCGTCGCTAATTGGTTGGAGATAAGTAGGTAGGTGTTAAAAACTTTCAGATACCCCGCTGATCAAGTAGGGTTGATTGATGAATCAACCCTACCCGTTTAAAATTGTACCAAAAAGTCTTAGGCTAAATTAGTCCCCAAAAATGATCAATTCTTAATGCCTACTGCTTCTCTTAACGAAATTGTTCACGCGGCCCTCAGTGGTCAAGTGGTTTCTTTTCCCACCGATACAGTCCCCGCTTTAGCGGTTTCTCCGCCATATACTGCCTTAGTTTTTGCCGCTAAAAAAAGGACTTTTGATAAACCCTTAATTCTCATGGCGGCCTCAGCAGCAGATCTATGGGATTATGTCAAGGGAAATCAGGAAGAAAGGGAAATTTGGCGGCAAATGACCGAAAAATACTGGCCCGGCTCCCTAACTTTGGTTTTACCTGCTTCTGAAAAAGTACCAAAAGTTCTTAACCCTAAGGATCCTAGCACGATTGGTATCCGAGTTCCTGCTCATGCGATCGCAAGAGAAATTCTCAGTCGAACTGGTGTTTTAGCGACCACAAGTGCTAACCTGTCAGGACAAGAGCCTTTATTAACTCCTGAAGCGATTATGACTACTTTTCCCTCGGTGACGGTGTTAGCGCCCACAGAAAGGCAAGCATGGGGAATAATCAATAGTGGACAACCCTCCACCGTCGCACGTTGGCAATGTCAAAGATGGGATATCTTACGACAAGGGGCAGTTTTTCTGTAAATATGGACGATATTGACGCTTTAAAACGGGAATTACAGCAAACTCGCCTCGCTTATCACATGGCTGTGGCAATTAATCACCTCAAAAGCAGTTTTTTGGCACGGGTTGCCCACGAATTGCGATCGCCATTGAGCAGTATGATCAGTATCCATCAAATGATTCTCGCCGATCTTTGCGAAAGTTCGGCCGAAGAAAGGGAATTTATCGCCCAGGGGCAACTGGCGGGCCGTAAACTGATGGCAATGCTCGATGAGATGATTAATCTCTCCAAACTAGAGTCGGGTACTATACCTCTCGATCAAGAAATTTTTTCTTTAACTAAACTCTGGCAAGATTGGGCAAGTTTAACCCATTTACAGTCAGCTAATCGCAATATTCAGCTTAAATTTAGCCCTTTAACCGATGATATTGCTATTATTGCCGATTATCAACGTTTATCCTCCGCTCTTGTCCTTCTCGTCGATGCAGCGATCGCCGACTTAGCGAGTGGCTCTATTTGTATATCCGTAAGCGCTCTTGACGAGAAAAAAGTCACTATTAGTCTAGAGTTTCTGGGGGAAATCCCTCTTTGGCAAATGCCAGAAATTTCCCCTTTGAGTTTAGAATCAAAGCTGGAAGAAGTCAAACAATTTACTCAAGTTCTTGGCTTTTCTCCCGGTCTTAAATTCCAGTTAGCGAAGGGAATTATCGAAGTATCGGGGGGGGAAATGAGCTTAAATCAAATCGATAACAATAGTCAGGACAAGCTCACAGGGATCGTTTTTTCTTTACCTCGATCACCGGATAGGAAAACTCCTCGGGATAACGATTAAATAATACCATCGTCTTCGTGGCGTTGCTTTGGAAACCAATGCGCTGGTAAAATTGTTGTTGGTTAGTAGTCATCAAATAGACTCTTTCCACCCGATTCATCCGGGGATGGGCCAAAACTGTTTCTACTAATTTACGTCCTAAACCGGCTCCCCGATAATCGGGATGAACAATCACATCCCAAATAGTTGCCCGATAAATGCCGTCGGAAGTGGCCCGAGCAAAACCAATTAATTGCCGCTCATTCCACACCGTCACCACCGGATCACTATGGTCAATTGCGGTTTCTAAATCTTCTAAACGGCGATCTATTGCCCAAAATGCGGTTAAATTAAATAATTCTCGTAGTTGCAATAGATCTATCTTGCTTTTATCCTCGTCAAACTGAATCTGACTACAATCAATCATGATATTTCCTTAGTCTAAGACTAAAAAATAGGAGAAGATATTTTTCCGAGAAAGAGGATTCACGCTCGATCGGACTGATTTACGAGCAATTTCCCCTAATCTATGTGTCTAATTATACTCAATGCCTCAGATAATCTCTAGTTGATTTATCGTCATTTCTTGACAAGTCATTAATCAGTGAGTGGGAGTCAGGAGATAGGAGTCGGTCGTCAGGAGATAGGAGTCATACTAAATCCGTTGAGTAACGCACAGAAAACGGGTTTCTCCGAGAAACCCGTTTTCTGATCATGCAAAAGGCTTCGGCCGTCAGCTCAGTGTTCGACTGAGCTCACGCCGAAGTCCGAAAGGCAAAAAGGGGAATAAATAATCAGTTTTTAACGACCGGATTTAGTGTCAGGAGTCGGTCGTCAGGAGTCAGGAGATAGGAGATTATTTTTATTTATTCTCCCCACTTCCCCACTTCCCCACTTCCCCACTTCATAATTCATAATTCATAATTCATAATTCATAATTCATAATTCATAATTCATAATTCATAATTCATAATTCCCACAGCAATGCTTAACAATCAAAGATCTTCGCCGGTGTCTGTCATTTGTTTAGGGGAAATCCTCTATGATCTAATTGCCGATCAAAGCGATCGCGCTGTAGAGCAAGTAACTTCTTGGACAACCTACGCCGGGGGTGCGCCGGCAAACGTGGCCTGTGGATTGCGAAAATTGGGCATAAATTCGGCTTTTATCGGTTGTGTGGGCAAAGATGAACCAGGAGAACAGTTAATCGCCTTGCTAGACACTCTCGGAGTGGATACCACTGGTGTACAGTATCATGCCACCCTACCCACCCGACAAGTTTATGTCACCCGCGATGCTGGGGGAGACAGACATTTTGCGGGTTTTGGGGGCAGAAAAACGACAGATTTTGCCGATACTGCCCTTAATGCTGACCTATTGCCCGAAAATCTGTTTAAAAATGCCAATTATCTAGTGATGGGAACCCTAGGGTTAGCCTATCCCCCGGCGAGAGCGGCGATGATGCGGGCCCTCGAATTGGCTAAAATTTACGCGGTGAAAGTATTGATCGATATCAACTGGCGACCAGTTTTTTGGCCTAATCTTGAGGCTGCTCCTGATATCATTCGAGATTTTATCGTCCAGGCCGATTTGCTCAAATGTAGCGAGGAAGAAGCAGCATGGTTATTTGGCACTGATACCCCCAGAGAAATATCATCACAATACCCCAATTTAGTGGCAATTCTGGTTACGCGCGGCGCAAAAGGTTGTAAATATCATTTAGGCGAAAATAGCGGCAATGTCGAGGCTTTTTCTGGGGAGGTAGTGGATACAACTGGGGCGGGGGATGGCTTTGTGGCGGGTTTTTTGGCTCGTGCCGCTCTGGGAGGCGATCAAATCGAGGAAAATGCTGATTTAGCGCGTAAGGCGGTGATTTATGCCTGTGCGGTGGGGGGAATGGTGACAAGAAGAGCAGGCGCGATCGCATCCCAACCGACTGGGGAACAGGTGGAGGAGTTTCTAGCGGCCTTTGAATCCTAGAAATTAGCCCTTATTTGCCAGTTTTTTGGTCAAACCAGTCTAAAACCCGATTCCATGCCCACCAGCGATCGCTATCGCCCCACTGACGCTGACAGGATAAACTGCTGATATAGCCCACATGACCGCCATGGTTGGTTAAGAGTAGATCGACGTGGGGATTATCAGCGATCGCTGCTTGCAGATCGGGAATAACTGCGGGGGAAAAGAGGGGATCATCGGCTGCGTAGAGGATAAAAGTGGGTTTAGTTAAGTAGGGTTGAAAGGGCAAGGGACTACTAGCGGCATAATAGTCAAAAACTGTCTCAAATCCTAGCTTTTTAATCACTAATTCTCGATCGAATCCGGCAATCGTGGTGGCGCGAGTAATTGCTTCGGGATCGATATGATCGGGATGAGCCTTATGGATGCGTTTGGCTAACTTGCGTAGTTCCCTGGCGATCGCTTTTTCCAAATGTTTCCCCCAGGTATCCCGGACGAGATAGGATAAGGAACGATTAGAGTCTAAATTAGGACAAATTACCGCACCACCGCCGATATCGATGGGATCGATCCCCATATCTTCCTGATTCTCTGCCGATTTAATTCCCCAGAGGGCCAATTGTCCCCCCAGAGAGTAACCCGTGAACCAAAAAGGAGCGGGACAGCCCATTTTTTGGGCTTGGGCGGCAATATGAATGAAATCTAGCCCTTCATAGATACCATCGGAGGTGAGAGTCGGGGATAATTCGGCTGTCTTACCGTGGGCCCGCCAATCGAAGAGGACGACTGCGTAGTTTCTTGCTACGGCTTTTCTGCCTAAAATTCTTAAAAACCATTGATTATCTAAGTCTCCCGTGATGCCGTAGGTGCCGATAATGGTTCCTTTCGCTTGCGGGGGAATGGAAAAAATCCCGTAGATGGGGACGGCATTGGCCCCAGTGAAAATGGTTTCTTGATAGACTGGTTCGGGAATAGCGATCGTATTTTGCCAGGTTTCTCGCGCTTTTAGGGCCACATAGAGAGTCATGGCAAAACCGTTTTTCAGCAATGGGGGTGGAGTGTAGGTGAGATTATCGGTCTTCGTCCTCGGATGGGCAATCATGGCAGCACAGGGGATTCAAAAAGTCAAGAGTGGGAAACAAAAATTAACTTATGCCCACCGCTTTCTTAAAAATTGTAAAGCAAATTGTCCCAAGCGGCGAGCAACTCCCGCAGGGCATTGGCCGACCAATTGCCCTCACAACCGCGACCTTGATAGAGAATCAATCGCAGGGAATAATTATCGGGAAATCCTGTTGCTTCTAACCATAAAAGCTCGCTTTCCGCTTCACAAGCAATACTTTCTTCATCCATTAATTCTGTGGCCATGGCAGCCATAGTCGCGGTTAATTGTGATAGTAATCGACGCAAATCTTGCCACTCAGCCTCGGTTAATTCGATCGCCCAATCATCGCCACCAATTAATCCTTTATAAACGGCTGCCGTAGGATTCCAACCGAGTCGCCAACCCGAACCATATTTGAGAATTTTTTCCATAATTTTCTAGAATTTTAATAGGTCGGCATCTCCCGGTTTTGATAAAGATGGACGACTAGGAGAAGGACTAGGAGAAGGACTAGGATTGGGGGTTTCTTGGGGAAGAATAGCGGGGTTATAAATTTCGACTAGAAGGGTGACTAACTGCTGCCGTTGACGACGATTAAGACTGTTCATCGCTTTGATATCGGCAGCCATGGGATTAACGGTAAGTGTGGCCTGTCCAGGATAGTTTTCTTCAATGATTTTCTCGTTCACTCCTAGATAATCTCCTAGGGTTAATTGCCAATCAAAACGGATGAGAGTAAACCTTTTTTTGGTATCTTGATGATAACGAAGAAAGCGACTTATTAGGGTATTATTCGGATCGATCTCTCCTGTCTCTCGACGGATATAGTTGTTTTCTTTCGGTAAATCTGGCATTGCTTGATAAATTTGTTCGGCAACTGTTTCGGGTCGTTGAATTTGGCTAATCCCAGTGGATTGCCACGATAACCACCAGAGAATTATCCCCGTTCCTAAACAGAATACTAATAATATTATTCGCTTAATTTTTAGCTTTTGAGGAAATTTTAACAGCATATTAATCAAGAAAAGTTGAAGTTAATTATCTGGGAATAGTGGGGATTGTTCAGGAACATTTCCAGAGGTTGGGAATATTATAATCATCTAACAATACCCCAACTCATCTAACTGTAACACCTAGGTTTAAAGTTACCCCAGTCATCCCCATCATAGCAAAGATTGGACACGATCGAGAGGCCAGTAAACTTTATAGGCTTGACCAAAGATATAACTTTCTGGCAAAAAACCCCAATCACGGGAATCAAAACTATGGTTGCGATTATCTCCCAAAACAAACAGGGTTTTTGGGGGTACAGTCATAAATTCTATTTCATAATTGGCTAACTCGGTGGTGTAGGGTTCCTCGATAACTTGCTGGTTGAGATAAACTTTACCCCTGCGGATTTCAATGGTATCCCCAGCAATAGCGATGACTCGTTTGATAAAAAAATCTCCCGAATTAGGCTCTAGTTGCCTAATTTTTTCGGGAGTTCTAAAAACAATTATATCGCCTCTTTCCGCTTGATAATTACTGGATTGACTAACGAAAACGCGATCACCGACTGCGAGGGTAGGCAGCATGGATTTACTAGGAATCTCGAAAAATTCTATTCTTTGGTGTAACCAATTGGGAAAATAATTACAGATAATTCCCCAAGTAAAAATCACTCCCACCATCAGCGCCAAAATGGAACGATAGATGTGACGATGGGGATGGAATTGATCGGGGAAAGTGTGATAAACATGATAAATAGCGATCGCTGTAATTAAAGGCGCAAGAAAGAGGATATTAGCAAAAAAATCAGCCATTTTCAGGCTAATCTGGGATATAGTCAGAAAAATTATCCCTAAGATCACCTTATCGGCGTACAATTGCCCTAACCCCGGTATAATCCGGTTAGCGAAGACGGCAAACCAAGGGTTTTTTTGTTGACGGGGAATTTTCTCTAAGCTGTTATTCTGTCTGGAATCATAAACAGTCCAGTGAGCGTCAAAAATATTGCTAATGTAAAGGACAACCAGAGCAACTATTCCCCCTAATCCCCAGCTTACAGGGCCATTGGGGCTAAAAATTGACCAAATTGTCACAATTATTAATATTACTTGTGCAATTGCCCAAATGGTTGCTTTTTGGTTTTTGTTAGCATACCATTGTCCCAAACCGGGGAAAAACATCGAAAGATTGACCGCTAACCAGGGATCTTTTGCCGGGGAGTTAGTCGCATCAGGAGGAGAAACAGCCGAAAAAAGGGGAGGTTTGCTCATAGTATAGACCTATTGCCAATTCAGTAATCAGTAAACAGTAATCAGTAAACAGTAATCAGTAAACAGTAATCAGTAAACAGTAATCAGTGAAAACACATTAAGAATAATACTGATCCCTTAATATATACTACTCACTTAAAACTCAAATCTGATAACTGATAACTGATAATTGGTAACTGGTAACTGGTAACTGGTAACTGATAACTGATAACTGGTAACTGGTAACTGGTAACTGATAACTGGTAACTGATAACTGATAACTGATAACTGGTAACTGGTAACTGGTAACTGATAACTGATAACTGATATAACAACCAATAACAATTAATGCTTTTACTTCAATTTAGCACATCTCATTACTGTCGCAAAGCTCGTTTAGCTCTAGGTTATAAGGGGATTGATTACCAAGTAGAAAATCTCACCCCTGGACTACATATTCTCAAACTCAAGACCCTAACTAAAGGGTTAACCACTGTCCCCGTTTTAATGGCAGCAGATGAGATTATTGCCGATTCTACTGCCATTTTCAGATATTTAGAAAAAGTAGTTCCTGTCCCCTCTTTTATTCCCGCTGGGGAAAAGGAGAAAAATCAAGCTTGGTTACTAGAGGATTGGTTAGATGAAAGTATTGGAGTAGCCACTAGATTTGTCTATTATGATTATCGCGCTGGAGAGGGAAAAGCGATCGATCCTTCCCTAAGTAGTCAAATAATTATTAAGATCGTGCGACAACAATATAAAATCACCCCAGCAAGGGTAAAACTAGCGGAGGAGCGCCTAGAAAATGCCCTCAAGATTCTAGAATATTGGCAAAATCAGGCCTATTTAGTGGGAGATAAATTAAGTGTAGCCGATATTGCCGCCACTGCCCTACTCAGTCCTCTGGCGCTAATTCCCAGTTATCGTCAAAAATATCCCTGGTTGTTTGCTAGAATCGGGGAAATTCATCAACAGTGTCGAGAAAAATTGCCCCCCGGTTTAAATTAAATGCAGCGAACAACCAAAATTATTATCCTTATCTTGATCGGTTTCTTATCGCCCCTAAAAGCCCTTGCTTTGCCCTCTCCTGAAGATATTCCCGAAGAAGTTTTACGAGCAGAAATTATCACTTCGGCTCGATCGCCCCTTGATAATCAACCCCTAAATGCGGCAGAATATGCCTTACTAGAAGAACAATTAGCCACTAGCATTTATCCACCCCAAATCAATCCCAAGATTCGACAATTAATTGCCCTGAGAAGATTACAAAAACTCCTCCAGATCTTGATACCTTTTTATCGTTAAGATCAAAATAGCCGATCTCCTTTGGCGAGAGTGCATCTGCTAACCAAAAAGTTAGAGAGGATTGGAGTAAGGCGATCGCTTTTATCACCAGCAGAGAAAAATCCCGTGTTATGATTAATGAAAAAATCATAAAGTTTTGTAACAAACCTTGACTGCTATCCTCCACCCCCAAGAAAAACCCCTGCTTAATCGTCCTTGGTACTCCCTGTCCCCTCTCTGGCAAGGAGACGAAACCGATGTTAAACAAGGTTTACCCCATAGTCAACTCGCCCCCCCGTGGCAGATTTTAATTCTCGGCGATGGTTCTCCCACCCGTCATTTACAACTTTTAACCGGTGAAAAAACGGAAGTGGATGTGATCGATATGTCCCCCATCGGCGACGATGAGGATGGCGCACCGATGAAAATTAGCCTGATTCCGGGGCCGAGATTGCGTCGTCAAGTCTGGTTACGCACAGCTAGTGGTCAAAGGTTAGCCTATGCCGCTTCTTGGTGGTCTGCCAATCAAGTGGACGAATATCTAGAAAATCGTTCCCTACCGATTTGGGAAAGTCTCTCGCGGCTGCACACGGAATTGTATCGCGATGTGCAGGGACTTTATTACGGTCATTCCCCGGAATTAGAAATAGCTTTTGGGGAAAAAGGAGCATTTTGGGGTCGTCATTACCTATTTTGGCACGCTCGCCAACCCCTTACCCTGATTTATGAGGTTTTTTCTCCTTATCTCCGTAAATACCTCGGCGAAATGAGAATTGATCAATTAGAATAACTGCCGTAGATATTTCTATGTGGTTTAATTAGCTAATCTTTGCAAAGAATTAAATGATTTTTCTCCGTTAATTTGGCCATCCAACCCGGTTCGATCACAATCGTGCTAATTTTTTCGATAATAATTGCCGGTCCAGCCAGACAATCAAAAGGTTGCAGATCTGAACGCTGATAAATTGGCGTTTCCCGCCATTGATTAGCCATAAAAACCGCTACTCGATCGAGGATATGAGGTAATTCTCCCATCGGACGGGTGCGAGTTAAAATTGCTTCTTGGGGACTGTCCATAGTCTCGATCAATTCCACGGCGATGGACTCAACAATTAAAGCTTTTTGTTCTTGTTTAAACCCATAACGTCTTTGATGTTCCCATTCAAAATCCTGACGCATTTGATCGCCAAAATTAACCACTAAAGTGGCATCACTGCCTTGATATTTCAAACTGACTTGCTGGCGTACCTGATTATAACCCTCTAATTCCCGACCCGCTAAAACTTCTAATTCGTTCATCTCCGTGAGTAACTGCCCGATTAAATCGGCATTTAACGGCTGTTCGATCGCTTTTTCTTTAATTACCCTCAAATCGGCCAAACCCATGCCGTAGGCGCTTAAAACCCCAGCGTAGGGATGGAGAAAAATGCTTTTCATTCCCAGAGTATCGGCAATTAAACAGGCCACTTGACCCCCGGCACCGCCAAAGGTACAAAGAGTATAATCACTGAGATCATAACCCTTTTGTAGAGAGATTTTTTTAATCGCATTAGCCATATTTTCCACGGCAATTTGAATAAACCCCGCAGCCAGCAGTTCAGGACTATTATTACCCCCCATTGTTGCCGCCAATTCTTGAAACTTTCTCAGCACAATCTCTCTATCTAGAAGTAAATTTCCCTCTTCTCCAAAAATAGCGGGAAAATAGGCGGCTTGAATTTTTCCCAACAAAACATTAGCATCAGTAATTGTTAATAGTCCACCCCGTCGATAACAGGCAGGTCCTGGATTAGCTCCGGCACTTTCTGGCCCCACCCGAAAACGATAACCATCATAGACTAAAATCGAACCCCCACCAGCAGCCACGGTGTGAATACTTAACATCGGCGCTCGCATTCTTACGCCGGCAATTTCGTTATCTGTTTGCCGCTCATATTCCCCTTGAAAATGAGAAACATCGGTGCTAGTTCCTCCCATATCAAAACTGATAATTTTGCTAAATCCTGCCCTTAAACTGGTTTCTACTGCCCCAACTATTCCCCCCGCAGGACCGGATAAAATGCTATCTTTACCCTGAAATTTATCGGCGGTGACTAAACCGCCATCGGATTTCATAAATAGTAAGCTAGTTTTCGGTAATTGCTGGCTAATACTATCAACATAGCGGCGTAAAATTGGCGATAGATAGGCAGAAACTACCGTGGTATCTCCCCGGGATACCAGTTTCATTAAAGGACTGACTTGGTGAGAAATGGCTAGATAAGTAAAGCCGATTTCTTCGGCAATGGCTGCCACTTGTTTTTCGTGGTCAGGATAACGATAACCGTGCATAAAAACAATCGCACAACTTCGGATACCTGCTTGATAAACTGGTATTAAATCGGCTTTAACTTGGGCGGGATTAACGGCGATTAATTCTTGTCCTTGACTATCGTAGCGTTCGGCCACTTCGATAACTTGTTCGTATAATAAAGAAGGAAGAATAATTTGACGGGCAAAAATATCGGGGCGATTTTGATAGCCAATTCTCAAGGCATCTTTAAAACCTTTGGTGATTAACAAAACCGTGCGCTCTCCTTTCCTTTCTAACAGCGCATTGGTGGCTACCGTTGTTCCCATTTTAATCACTTCGATGTTATCTAGGGAACCGCTAATATCTTTAATCCCTTGAATGACTGCATCTGAGTATTTTTCGGGATTCTCCGAGAGCAGTTTATAGAGAACAATCCACTGTTGATCGGCAAGGGGAACAATCAGAAATCTAGCGGCATCTCTAGCTAGTCGTTCAATAATTTCTGGTCGATCGATTATCGCCACGATATCGGTAAAAGTTCCCCCTCGATCGATAAAAAATTTTAACATAATCCCTTCCAGTTCTCAGAATCAATTAACAATTGTGCCTAATCCTTTTAAAATAAACTAGATTGATCTATCTGAGTAAGCAAAATGTCCACAGGAATCGCTATTTTAGGGGTAGGACGCTGGGGAGTGCATTTCGTCCGTCATTTTTCTCAACATCCCTCAGCACAAGTGGTGGCGATCGTTGACTCCTCCCCTGAAAAACTCGGTCTCTGTCGCGATCAATTTAATCTCGATACTAATAAGGTTATTTTAGCCAATGACTGGGAATCTATTCGCAATCACCCAAAAATCTCGGCCGTAGTCGTTGTTACTCCTGCTGTTAGCCATTATCCCCTGATTAAAGATGCGCTTAATTTAGGTTATCATGTTCTCGCCGAAAAACCCTTAACCCTCAATTCCCAAGAATGTGCCGAATTAACGGCATTAGCGACGCAAAAACAGCGTATTTTATTAGTTGATCATACCTATCTTTTTCATCCGGCTGTTATCACCGGACAAAAAGTCCTGCAATCCGGTGGCATCGGTAAACCTCTTTATGGTTATGCTACTCGCACTCATCTGGGTCCCATCCGTCAGGATGTGTCCGCTTTGTGGGATCTAGCTATTCACGATATTTCGATTTTTAATCATTGGTTAAATAGTACGCCTGTATTTGTCCAGGCGAGGGGAACCTTCTGGCTACAACCTAATCTAGCCGATTTAGTCTGGTTAACCCTGATCTATGGCGATGGTTTTCAAGCGACTATTCACCTTTGTTGGTTGAATCCCGATAAACAGCGACGCTTAGGGATAGTTGGCAGCGAAGGGACTTTAATTTTCAATGAATTAGACTCTCGATCGCCTTTAACCCGACAAAAGGGCTATTTTGAACGTCAGGAAGCCTATTTTATTCCCTGGGGACAGGAGACGGAATCTATCCCTATTGCCGATGGTGAACCCCTAAAAGCATTGTGCGAACATTTTTTAGAGTCGGTGGCTACGGGTGTCGATTCTCCTGTATCTTCGGGATCGGTAGGGACGGAATTAGTCAAAATCCTCCAGGCAGCAGAATTATCTCTAGCCAGAGGTGGAGAGATTGTGCGTTTAGAATAGGGAAACATGGAGTCTCTTTTTCTAACCGGGATTTATGCCCCGCTCCAAAAACTTTTCGCATTAAGGCAAGGTTTTATACTAAATCCAGTTATTAATAACTGGATTTAGTTTCAATCCCTATTAGGGTTTAAGATTAATTGCAACGGGTGGGATAAGGCTGATTCATGAATTAGCTCTACGAGTTTCAATCCCTATGGTTCTTCGGTTTGTCTTATGCAAGGGACGGGGGTTATAAGGGATGGAACCCTTATATAGGGTTGGCTGAATAAATGTGAAATATAGACGAGGTAAGGGTTTTAGGTTTCTGTTTCGTTCCCACAGATGCAAGATTTTGAGAGAATCGTCGTTCAAAACCTTGCGTCTTCATCGGCCCGCGTCCTGTAGGGGCGAAGTATTCGGGCAATAACCTATCGCTGAAACCAGAGATTTTCTATCCGAATGCTTCGCCCGTACTTTTTGCCGCAAACCCCATATAGAAAGGCATTTGGCGATTTTTGTCAACTGTCTTCGATCTAAAGCCAACTAATCAATTAAGTCTCTTGCCAGATAAGGATTTAGTCGATTTATGCCACCCTATAGAACCATATCAAGTCCCGAAGAGCCCTTTTAATTTTCTTGGGTGATCTTTCACCTTTCCTAAATAATTTGACCAATCATATCTCTCGATGAATGCTCAAAAAATACCTCGTCTCTGTGGGCTAAAAATTCAGGCAATTACTCCCTATTCTGGCGCTTGGTTGCACCAGCGATCGCTGGTAGAGGCAAGAATTGCCGATCCCGACTTACCCGATGTGCTGCTGCTACTGGAACATCCCCCCGTTTACACCCTCGGTACCGGTTCAGATATTAAGTTTATTAAATTTAATCTTGACAAAACCGACAAAGAAGTTTATCGAATCGAGCGAGGAGGCGAAGTCACCTATCACTGTCCGGGGCAGTTAGTGGGCTATCCCATCCTCAATTTGCGCTATTATCAGCAGGATTTACACTGGTATTTGCGACAATTGGAAGAAGTCATCCTGCAAACTATCGCTATTTATGGATTGTCGGGGCAAAGAATCGGGGGCTTGACGGGGGTATGGGTAGAAGGGTATAAAATAGCGGCGATCGGTATTAAAGTTAGTCGTTGGATTACCTATCATGGTTTTGCCCTCAATGTTTGTCCAGATTTAAGCGGGTTTGCCGAGATTATTCCCTGTGGGATTGCTAATAAACCCGTAGGCAGTTTACAGCAGTTTCTGCCTAATATTAGTCTTATGCAAGTACAGCAAGATTTATCGAGAGTTTTCGCCTCAGTTTTCGGTGTGGAATTATTTTCTCTTGACAAGGATTAATATGAGCGATCGCAAAGACCCAGAAAAACTCGCCCCAGAAAATAGGACTGATAACCCCGAAAATAACAACAGTAAAGCTGGTTTATCGGCCCCCGATGCTTCCGAATACGTCTCCTCCTTATCTTCCCGTAATCCTGTGCGTCAGCGCATCCTACTCTTAAAAGACCTTCGACCGGGTAACGCAGGGTTACTACTGGCCCCCCTGATGGTGATGACCATCGGCCTGGTCTTTAGCTGGGACTGGTTAGGCTTTTCTGGGGCGATAGTAGCGATATTAATATCTTTACAGGTGATTTTACCCTCTATTCGCCAGTGGATCGCCCATTATCTCACCCCCTCTGAACGTCAGACCGTTTTCGCTTTTATCGTTTTTATAGCTGCTCTGGCCGGATTAGGGAAATACTTAGGAGTTTACAATCGCATATTGCGATGGTTGGAGAGTTTTAAATACGATGAGTTCGGTTCTTGGGCCGAGTGGGTGGGGGCTTTGGGACAGATTATGATCGCCGTGTTAGCCGTCTATGTGGCCTGGGAACAGTACGTTATCTCTAAGGATTTAACCATACAGCAAAATCGCATTACCCAACAACAGACGATCGATTCCTATTTTCAAGGGATTTCCGATTTAGCCTTAGATGAGGAGGGATTTTTAGAAGATTGGCCCCAGGAAAGAGCGATCGCAGAAGGTCGCACCGCTTCCATTCTCAGCAGTGTCGATGCCTCTGGAAAAGCGAAAATACTGCGTTTTTTGAGTCAATCGCGACTATTATCACCGATTAAACGCGATCGTTATCTGGGAAGACCGATTCTAGACGGGGAAGGGGGTTATGCAGAGGACAGAGAGTTCGGTACAAGAGTAGTACAGTTGGGGGTAATGTTAGCGGGATCCGACATTTCTGGACAGGATCTGCGCTGGACCGATTTAAGTGAAGCGAATATGGTGCGGGCCAATTTAAGTTATGGCGATTTGGTGAAAGCAAATGTATCGCGGACAATTCTCTACGAAGCTAATTTAAGAGGGGCAGATATCAAAGGAATGCGTTTATTTTATGGTTCCCTAGAAAATGCTACCCCCCGCAGTCGTACTGTTCCCCCCAATTATGACAGCGGAGAACACACGGGAGCAGTGGTAGAAAATGTCAATTTCACCGGGGTGAAAAACATGAGCGAGGAACAACGTCACTATTGTTGTCGTTGGTGCGGGGAAAAGTCCCGCGCAACTATTCCGGGAGGATGTGGTGATATTGCCAATCTTTTGGGCCGATAAGAGACCTCTGGTCAAAATCAAAAATTTTCGCAGTTAGTCAGGAGTCAAGAACCTGACCCCTGACTTGAAAGAGGGTGTGGGGTTTTACCAGTTTTGAGGTGGCCAATTACCTACTGTAGTTTAGACTAAAGGAAAAACCGAAGCAGAAAAAAAGGCAAGAATGAAGCCAAATAGAGAGAAAATAAAAGATGTAAGTGAATTTATCTTCTCTCTATGAGCAAATATAACAGATATAGCAGATTTCGCCAAGATATAGTTATTTCAAATAAGAACGAGACACTAGGCGACACAATAAGTACGAATAATTTCATCAAGGGTTGTCCCCACAGGAGCATACATTCTTGCCCTCTTTAATCCACTAAAATCATGT
>SFBI01000075.1 GCA_007095845.1 Microcystis aeruginosa Ma_MB_S_20031200_S102 | reverse complement strand
ATCGTCCTTCAATCGGTTCGTATTCATCTTCCAAGAGCCAGAGTTGAGCCTCTTCATAATCTGGAAACGCCTTGACGAGACGGTACTTTTCAGCAGGATCAAAAACATAACACCCCCTCACCTTATCGATCAACACTAGCAGGATATAGGGAGGGGACTGCATGGAATCCACCCAAACTTCTAGGAAGCGCCATTATCCTTAACTAGGTCGGGTTGGTTGGCGATCGCCTTTTTAACAAAAAACCTAATCTCTTTATACTACATCTTGAAGTGCGGAATGTGGGTTTAATAAGTACAATACTTGTATTCTTTCTTTTCCTAAACCAGTTTTTCTTGTCGAAGCAGTTCCCTTAGTTATGCTTTACTTTCAGATATTTCTATCTTATAAACTCCTGTCATATTTTTCCTTTAACTCTACTAATATGATATGCTACCCTATCTGTAGTCAGATTTTGGAGAATTGGTATAAAAATCTGAATTGATGTCAAGTTGATAATTTAAGCGCATCTTATGATAGTCTAAATATTTTCTTAAAGATGGTAGTAGAAAAGAGCGATCGAGAATGATTAAGGATAAAAATCAGCAAACCTATAGAGACCCTAGTATTGTCAGTTATTATGCCCAATTAACTGCGCTACAGCCAGCAGAAAAGACAATTTTAACCCTGCTCCAAGAGCGTTTATCGACGATGAAAATGCTTGATTTAGGGGTAGGTGCGGGACGGACTACGAAGTATTTTGCCCCTCTTGTGGGAGAGTATATCGGTGTTGATTATTCTGCGGAAATGATCGCCGCTTGTCGTCAAAAATTTCCCCATTTAGTCTGGCAAGTGGCCGATGCTAGAAATCTAGAACAATTTGCGGACAATTATTTTGATTTTATTCTCTTTAGTTTTAATGGCATTGATTATATTTCCCATGCTGACCGTTTCCTGGTTTTAGAGGAAATTAGCCGCATCGGTAAAGCGGGTGGTTATTTTTGCTTTTCTAGTCATAATCTTCAGGGAATTATCTCAGAATTTGATTGGAAAAAAAAGATTAGTTTAAATCCTTTTAGTAGCTATGTCAATTTAGTCATCTGGGCGATTTTGCGTGCCTGCAATCCCTCTCTTAACTATGAACAGTTATTAACTGCTGACTATGCAATTATTCGGGATGAACCCCATAATTTTCGCCTCGAAAATTATTACGCTACCCCCAAAGAACAATTAAGACAGTTAGGGTCTTACTTTCAAGAGATTAAAATTTATTCTTGGAAAACCGGTCAGGAAATTAAGAGCGAACAAGAGTTAAATACTAATCTTGATCATTGGCTTTATTATCTCTGCGTTATTCCCCCAGTTAACTGGTTACAACGAAAGACGCTATAAGCGAGAAAAATTGATTTAAATACCATAAAAATCTTCGGTAAACCCCACGCTAATATTATCAGTTAATTAACTGCCTAGGAAGTGGCTACACCGGGGGTAGAAACACTGGATAATACTAATGTGCGACTTGATGGGGATAATCAACTACAACCAGATGCTTTATTAAGAATAGAAACCGGTGGATAATCAAGCATTAGTGAAGATGATTATGTAGAAAGCCTACCAGAATTAATCGTAGAAATTGCCACTTCTACGCCAATATTTTTGTGAAACTTTGGCTAATAAATAACCCAGATAAACTTGATTTTTTCTTAGTTACCTAGGGGTGGCTCAGAAAGATTAGCTGACTTTTCTGGCCAATCTTGACCGATTTTAATCGTCACATCAGAAGCGAGATTCCCCGTACTTTCCACCAAAACTTCTCCGACACCAAGACTATTATGCAGGTCAGCAGCGAGGGAATTATCTCCTTTTTGAGCAATAATTTTGGTAGTTTCTAGAATTGGCGATGAAGACTTAGAGACAAAAACATTTTCATAACCCAATGAGCGCAGATATCTGACTAGAGTTTGCACCGCTTCTGGATTATCGATACTATCTTCCACAGCTATACGAGTCGGTTGCGTGGTTTCTTCAGTATCAGCCATAAAAAAGCCGTGGTTAAAATGTTGAGCCACTAGCTCTTGAATTTTACTTTGATTGGGTAGCCAATAACTGATCCCTTGCCGACCATCACCATTAAAGTCTCCCGGTAGGAGTAGCATTTGCACATCAGCGCGCTGAGTTTTGGAGGCAAACCCAGCTAGGGCGAGTAACTCCTCTAAACTGAGATTAGTATCGATATGAGTGCGGATAACCTCAATAATATCGGGCATTTTCAGTAAAGTTGCTGGTTTTAGGGTTTGTTCCACTAAAGACCGCATTAATTGCTGTTGTCGTTGGATACGACCGATATCGCCGTTAGCATCGTAGCGAAAACGGGCAAACTGGAGGAATTTCTCGCCGTTTAGGTGTTGTTCTCCTTTTTTCAGATCAATGAAGAGGTGTTGACTAAAATCGTTGTACTTCATGTCTTTGGGAACATATACCGTCACCCCCCCCAGAGCATCAATTAATTTTTCAATACCCTGCACATTAATGCGAACATAGCGATCGATAGCGACTCCTTCCAACAGATGACTAACCGTTTCCGCAGTTAAAGCAGGTCCACCGAGGGCGTTAGCTTCATTGATTTTTTTATCCCCGTAACCCTCAATATCAGTGCGAGTATCCCGGGGGATAGAAAGCATGGTTAACTTCTGTCTGTGGGGGTCAAAACGCAGTAACAGCATGGTATCGGTTAAACCATCCAAGGAATTAACCGGGGCATGATAACCCAGATCTGGGGTTTGTGCCTTCTTAACATCGGATGTCAACACTTTAGCACCAACTACCAGAATATTAACGGGGCGGTTAAGGGCGGGAAGTTGCAGATTTTGATAGGATATGGCCTGCTGATTGTTAAAAGCGGCGGTTTCTTCGGGACTAAGGGCAGCTTGTCGCAAAGGTGTGGAGGAGAGAGACACGGCCAACATAGCGCCCGCTGTGGCGGAAACTAGGGCGCAGCCAGTTAAACCTAGGGCTGTCAAGAACCATTTACCGGATAATCGCCGCTTTTTAACAGGTTTAGTCGCTAATTTAGCTGATTTTTCGCTTTTAAGCCTCGATTTAGTCTTATTAACCACAAATTCCCCCACACAGTTACTAAATATCTCCCTAAAACCATCTTTAAAGAGATGAACTATTTGTTTTCTCAGACACCCAGAAGAGATTATTAAACTAATCGGGTTTGTTAGAGAGTTAGCAGATAATATAGCAGAATTTTTCTTGATAATTTTTCTAACCTCCGTCTCCACTGTCTCGATAGTACAGAGAAGAACACCCACCAGCAAGGCAAACTTCATCGGAGAGGAACCAAAGAACGATCAGGCTAGTTTTTTGATTCTAGGGATTCTTCCTTTTCTCCCAATTCCCAGTAATTGAGCAGAATGGCATTAACCGTATTACCGATCACATTTAATACGGTTTTAAAGCCATCGGTCAAGCGATCAACCCCTGCAACCAAAGCAACCCCTTCTAATGGTAAACCCGCTGCCGATAATACGGTAGTCATGGTAATTAATGCGCTGCCGGGGACTCCAGGGGTACTAAAAGAAACCAGTAAACCACTCAATGCGATCGCTAATAACAAAGAGGGACTTAAAGGAACTCCGTAAACCTGAGCGATAAAAAGAGCATTAAATCCCTGTAAAATTGCCGAACCATCGCGTTTTAGTACCGTTCCCAAGGGAATAGCGAAACTGGCGATATCTTCGGGTAAACCGTATTCTTGAATTTCCCGCAAAACTACCGGTAAAGCGGCGTTAGAACTAGCAGTACCGAAAGCTAAGGATAAAGATTCCGATAAAGAGCTAAAAAAGCGTCGAGGTTCTCCTTTGAGGGCAAAAAGGAGCAAAACATACACCCCAATCATCAAGGTGCTGGCCAAAAACAGACCAAAAACATAGAAAAAAAGTCTCGCCACTAATTCTAATCCCTGGGTGGCGATAACCGAAGCAATCAGAGCAAATACCCCCACAGGTGCTAGATAAAGAATCACCGATAGGATTCTTTCGCTGATTAGATAAAGACTGTCTATCAAGAGAATAAAAGGTTTTGCCCCCTCTTTGGCCAGTCCGATGCCGATACTAAATAAAACTCCCGTCACAATTACCTGTAAAAGATTGCCCCCAGTAAGAGCTTCTAGGGGATTAACTGGGATTAAGCTAATCAGCCAATCTCTCAAGGATACCGGTGCATTGCTGGTCATGGCCGCATTAGTGGCAAATCCCTCTAAACCTATCCCCGGTTTTAATAGCAAGGCCGTGGCCATGCCGATTAACAGAGCAAGTGTACTGGTTAGCAGATAGCCAGTCATCAATCTGAGTAAATATCTACCGATCCGCGCCGCATTCTGTACCCGGGTTAATCCTAAAATAAGGGAAGAAAAAACGATCGGAACCACCACAAATTGAATTAAGCGCAGAAAAACCTGTCCCACCGGCGCGAGAATATAGTCATCTAAAGGTAGGATTAGCGCAGGAAAAAAACCATTCAGCAGCGCACCGAAAACAATTCCCGCAGCGAGAGCGACTAAGATCAGGTTAGATAAATTCATGGCGTTAAGTTGAGAATTCCGAGACTAATTTGGGGCAGTATAGCACTAGGATAATCTTATCGAACCCTTCTGTCATTTTTTGCCAAAAAACGGAGAGATGAGCCAATAAAAGCCCATCTCTCGCAAATTTATCCCTCTACTTTAGTGAAAGCCAAGAATACTTTAAGTACCTAAGCAAAATTAATTACACATATCTAACCCCCTCTTGCCTTTTGCCTCTTGCCTTTTGCCTATCTTTACTAGGAAATTAATTTTGCACGACTACTTACTTGTTACCGTTACCCTGCATAGCTAAAACCCCATCGCGCAGTTTATCTGGCACTTCTTGCAGGTGATCCTCATCCCACTGGAAGAAACCGACCCCCATAGTCAAAGAACGCAAATCAACGATGAAATCGTGCATTTCCGCTTGGGGGAGATAGGTCGTTATCTGATCCCAACCTTTCCACTCCTCAGAAGCTTCAAAACCCTGAATTTGACCGCGTTTACCACTGATTAACTGTAAAACCTTGGCGGTGTATTCTGAGGGAGCGAGAACCATCACCGATAGAATTGGTTCTAATAAGACCGGATGACATTTAGGCAGTCCCTCCGTCATCGCTAGACGGGCCGCTTGTTTAAAAGCTTGTTCGGAACTATCGACACTGTGATAGGAACCATCGGTGAGGGTGACATCAATATCCACCACGGGGAAACCCAACGGACCATGACCGAGATATTCCCGCACTCCCGTTTCCACCCCGGGGATATACTGTTTGGGGACGACACCACCGACAATGCTTTCATGGAATTGGAAACCTTCCCCCCGGGGTAAGGGTTTAATATCGAGGTAAACATCGCCAAAAGCACCGTGGCCGCCGGTTTGGTGTTTATAACGTCCGTGGGATTTGGTGCTGGTTTTGATTGTTTCCTTGTAGGGAACTTGGGGTAGATGGGTGGTCATCGGTAGATTATACTTGCGTGCTAGGCGATCGAGAGCTACTTGCAGATGAATTTCTCCCTGTCCCCAGAGAATCACTTCTTTAGTATCGCCGTGTTGTTCCCAGTGGAGGGAGGGATCTTCTTCGATCAGTTTCGTCAAAGCTGAACTTAATTTAACTTCATCCTTGCGATTTGCGGCGGCAATAGCGAGAGCAAAGACGGGTTTAAGCTGTAATCCTTTGGGAAGAGCGGGTTTTTGACTGCCGCTGCTAACCACGTCCCCGGTGGCGATTCCTTCCAAACGACCGAGAGCGACAATTTCCCCCGCTTGGGCCTGCTGTAGGGGTTGTTGTTGTTGTCCCATGAGACGATAGATACCACCAATCCGCACACCGTTTAAGGCCATGCCATCGTTAAGGGTTCCCTGCCAGATTCGCCCTAGGGAGAGGCGACCGCCCTGGGGAGTAAAATAGGTTTTGAGGATTTGTACCACTGCATCTCCATCCGCACTGGGATCGAGACCGCGACGGTTGGCGGTAATTGTCGGGGCCGGTGTTTCCTCCACTAAAGCGGTAAGGAGATGACGCACACCATAATCCCGTTCCGCCATACCGAAGAACACGGGTACTATCTGATCGGCTCCCAGTTCTTGTTTTAAGTCTTGGAGAATTTCTTCCCGGGAGGGGTTAATATCTTCGAGGAGTTCTTCTAAAAGATGATCATCAAATTCGGCGATCGTTTCTAGCATTTCTTGTCGAGCAATCTGTTCTTCTTCCTTGAGGTGGTCGGGTAAAGCTACAGGATCGGCGGGACTGTTAGCATGGTAATGATAAGCCTGTTCGTTGATTAAATCGATGAATCCGATAATGTCGTTGTTCTGACGGATAGGATATTGCTGGGGAACGAGGGGACGACTAGAAACGGATTTGAGAGCTTGTAGGACTTCGTTAAAGTGACTATTACAGCGATCCATCTTGTTGATGAAGATTAGATGCGGAATTTCCCAATCATCGAGGAATTTTAGCAAGGGAGCTAGGGTGAGAACTCGATCGACTACCGGTTCACAAACGATAATAGCAGCACCGGCCCCGACGAGGGCATTATAGGTTTCACTGGCAAATTCGATCGAACCGGGGCAATCGAGAAAGGTAAAATTTAGGTCTTGGTATTGACTATGGGCAACGGAAACTTCTACACTCATCTGTCGATCCCGCGCTTGGGTGGAACTATCACCGACGGTATTGCGATCGCTGATTTTGCCTTTTCTGGTGATCGCTCCTGTTACGAAAAGTAAACTTTCCAGTAAGGAGGTTTTTCCACTGGAGTAGGGGCCGACAAGGGCCACATTACGGGTGTTTGCTCCGATACTTTGATTCATACAGATACCCCCAACAATGATTTAGTGATTAGTTGTGGCGATTGGACGATATTTACACTCGATCGCCCTAGGAAATATACTGTCATAGCACTGAAAATTACTCTCAGGACGTATTTAGAAGTGAAAGGCCTGTCTTGCCATAATTTTGCCCAGTGCTACAGGTGTATTCTTTCTTACTCTTCACCCTAACTCAGTCTCAAGCATCACATCCCATTCTCGCAATCTCTTGTAAAGTCTTGCCTACTTTTAGTTAAGGAACTTGAATAAATGTTAACTAAGCGGTTAACTATCCACAGTCTTGCTCCTCAACTGGATTTACAAAAACGAGAGGCTGCCTGATATAGTGAGAGGTCGGGATGATGTTTATCAAGCAATTTTTATGTTAAAAGCTGGAATCGTGGGACTGCCAAATGTGGGGAAATCGACCCTATTTAACGCTCTGGTGGCTAATGCCAAGGCCGAGGCCGCTAATTTCCCCTTTTGTACCATTGAACCGAATGTGGGTGTGGTATCCGTCCCCGATGAACGTCTGGAGGTTTTGGCTAAAATCTCCAATTCCGAGAAAATTGTGCCGACGCGGATTGAATTTGTCGATATTGCCGGATTAGTCAAGGGTGCGAGTCGGGGGGAAGGATTGGGTAATCAATTTTTGGCTAATATTCGGGAAGTGGACGCGATCGTTCATGTGGTGCGCTGTTTTGATAATGATGATATTATTCATGTTTCCGGTTCCGTGGATCCGGCCCGGGATATCGAGGTGATTAATCTAGAGTTAGCTCTGGCGGATTTGGGACAGGTGGAGAAGCGGGTGGAACGTTTACGCAAACAGGCGAAAAATAGCAAGGAAGCCGCCGAAGAATTAGCTATCCTTGAAAAAATCCTCATTTGTCTTAATGACGGTATTTCGGCGCGAAAAGTGGATTTAAGCAAAGAGGAAGAAGAATTAATTAAAAATCTCGGTTTATTGAGTCGGAAACCGATTATTTATGCTGCTAATGTTAGCGAAGATGATCTAGCCACGGGTAATGATTGGGTAGAAAGTGTCCGTCAAATTGCCCAACAGGAACAGGCCAAAGTTGTGATCGTTTCTGCTCAAGTGGAATCGGAATTAGTGGAATTGTCGGAAGAAGAAAGAAAAGATTTTCTCGGTTCTTTAGGAGTAGAAGAAGGGGGATTAAAATCTTTAATTAAAGCTACCTACGAGTTATTAGGACTGCGTACCTATCTCACCACCGGTCCCCAAGAAACCCGCGCATGGACGATTATTTCTGGTATGAAAGCACCCCAGGCAGCCGGAGTTATTCACTCGGATTTTGAACGGGGTTTTATTCGTGCAGAAACCGTGTCTTATCAGGATTTAGTTAATAGTGGTACGATGAGCGCAGCCAAAGAAAAAGGTTTAGTCAGAAGTGAAGGCAAGGAATACATTGTTCAAGAAGGTGATGTTTTACTATTCCGTTTTAATGTATAGCTAAAAATAAATCAGGTGAGCGCCGCAACCTGATCAAAAGGTTGAATAATTGGCGTTGTCAATAGCTGTAGGGCTAATTCCAGAATTAGCCCTACAATAGGCGCTAATTCTGGAATTGGCCTTACAATAGGCGTTGTCAACTTGAAATATGCTCCAAATTTCTGTCATCAACAATCTCTCAGCTTTTTTTACGGCTCTTCTCGACTTTGTGTGATAATTTTTGCTTATGGAATCGTGAAATGTTTACTGAGAAAGACTTTTGGGACTATTTTTCTGAAGAAACTATCATTATAGACCTCATTTCCACACAGAAACCAGAAGAGCCTTTTTACTTACTTTGGTTAACATTAAACTGAATTTTTTATCTATTGACATACTCTAATTTAGATTCTATAATTAGGTATAGGGGCAAGTTCTTGTTTAATCAAGATGGCGATGATCTCTGTCCACTAAAAGACTGGTTTGCTAGGAATGCAGTCAAGGCTAAAAATATTCTATCTATTCAACAACCCGCAGCCGGAAACGTTCAAATCAAGCGCAGTAAATGAAACAGCAAGGATTGTTATTTTCCGAAGACAGCCTGTTACCTGAAAAACTACCGCAAATTCAGGAATTAAGACCTTCTAACAATCTTTCGGCAGTTTTTGAAGAGTGCCATAATTATATTTACGCCAACGAAGGAATGCTCAAAGACAAGATTTTTCACGAGATGGTTAAACTAATCATCATCAAACTTCATGATGAAAAATCTGCCAAGCAATCTGTAAATTTTGGCGTTACAGCAAGTGAATATAAAGCCATCGTCGCCAATAATTCTGATGAATTTATGTCGCGTCTCAGTCAATTATTTACCTCAATCAAGAATCATTATCGGGGATTTTTCACCGATGACACATTCAAGTTAAAACCTTTGACTCTTGCTTATATTGTAGGCAGGTTACAGTACATTAATTTAACTAAAACATCTGGGGATATAAAAGGTGAAGCCTTTCAGACTTTTGTAAATAGACACCAGCGTGGAGATAGGGGAGAATTTTTTACCCCTCACCCAATTGTCCGCCTTGCGGTTGAAATGATAGACCCCAAACCAAACGAAAAAATTATAGATCCTGCTTGCGGAAGTGGTGGTTTCTTAATTCAAGCAATAAACCATGTTCGACAAAATAACCCGGAGTTTAATATAGCAAGTTTTGTGCAAGAAAGTATTACAGGAATTGAATTTAATCCCGATGTCGCCCTTTCGGGAATGATTCGTTTAGTTTTTGAAGGTGGCACAGGTTCAGAAATTATCTGCACTAATGCGCTTATCGAAGATGAAAAATTAAATAATTCTTTTGATGTTATCTTGACCAATCCTCCTTTCGGAAATAAAGGCAAAGTAGAAGACCAGAAAATTCTTCAATCATATCTTCTTGCCCGGAAATGGCATAAATCAGCGTCCAATGGGTGGGAAGTTTCCCCAACCATTTTAGCCGGTCAGTCGCCCGATATTTTATTTATTGAGAAATCTATAAAATTATTGCGGGCAGGTGGGCGCATGGCGATTATTCTGCCCGATGGTTTATTACAAAATATCTCTAATGGACCGATTCGCCATTGGTTGCGCTCCCAAACAAAAATATTAGGTGTTGTTTCCATACCGTCGGAAGCATTCGTGCGGTATGGTACAGGAATCAAGACATCACTTTTAGTAGTTCAAAAATTACCAGCAAACAATGATTCTTGTTTTATGGCACAAATCAAAAAAATAGGCTATGACGTTAAAGGACAAACAATATATAAGCGCAACCAGTCGGGAGTTATAGCCCGAACAAAATCAGGTTTGCCAATAGTTGACGATGATATAGATGATATTTCTCAATCTTTTAGGTCATTTATCAATGGGGAATTTGCACAAAACAGCGATTGTATTTATACAGTTAAGAACACCCTGCTCAATTCGAGACTGGATGCCGAACATTATTTACCCAATGACCAAAAATTATTAGAACATCTAAAATATATTGGTGCGAAACCTTTAGGTGAAATTACCGATATTTTGAGAGATGCGGCTGATTTTCGTTTAGCTAGGGATAGTGAAATTAGATATATCGCTATTTCCGATGTTGATTATCGTACAATGCAAGTTGTTTCTCAACAAATAATTAAGGCACATGAGGCTCCATCTCGCGCAACTTATAGATTGTACAAAGGTGATATTATTACAGCAATTTCAGGAGCAAGTACAGGAACACCACGCCAAGCAACAGCCCTAATCACGGAAGATGAAGACGGAGCAATTTGCTCAAATGGATTTTCAGTATTAAGAAATATTCGGGGAGTCGAGCCTTTGTTTTTATTAGTATATATGCGAACAGACTTGTTTTTGCGTCAGATTAAAAGGTACATGACAGGTCATGCCATTCCTACTATTTTAGTAGATGATTTGTCTAAAGTTTTAGTGCCTATTCCACCCAAATCTGAACAGCAGAGAATCGCCAAAAGTATTGCTGAAATTCAAGCAATTAGAAAAGAAGCGTTAAAAGCAAGTGAGAATGTGGTTAACGAAATGAGTCTTTTACTTGGCCAATTTGAGTAAGGCAAAAAGCAGGTTAAGCTTAGAACAAGTCTTAAGTAGGTAGGCGTTAAAAATCATCAGACACCCCTCTTATCAAGGGGGGATCAAAGACAAAATCTATCTTCAATTTAATTAAAACCACTTACTTAATACTAAATCCGGTTATTAAAAACTGATTATTTATTCACCCTTTTGTCTGTCCTGATATTCAAGGGGTGACAGAGGGGCTACAAGCTAGATAGAGCGGGGGGTCTAGCCAAACGACC
This sequence comes from Microcystis aeruginosa Ma_MB_S_20031200_S102, assembly GCA_007095845.1. GTDB lineage: Bacteria > Cyanobacteriota > Cyanobacteriia > Cyanobacteriales > Microcystaceae > Microcystis > Microcystis aeruginosa_D. The sequence continues at coordinate 58 of SFBI01000075.1, read as the reverse complement.
CCCTAAAGAAATAGAGTGGTTAGGACAACCACTCAAAATTTTAAAATGTTACCTTCAT
>SFBI01000074.1 GCA_007095845.1 Microcystis aeruginosa Ma_MB_S_20031200_S102 | reverse complement strand
AAATATGAATGGATTGAATTTAGCGCCTATAAAGACCGAAAGAGCCTCCTCGCTTACGTTAAAAAAGTGCTGGACAATTTTGGAGGCGAGTATGTAATTAATTTTGCCTAGGTACTTATACAGCATATACGATATTTTGATGATTGTCCTGTATATAAACATGATGGACACGATATAAATCTGAGCTTAAATAAATATAACCACTGGCATCTTTGAATTTACCTTCTAGTAATATTTTTTCTTTTAAAGGTTTCATTTTTGCCACATCTTTAGTCACTCCAGATATTTTAGCTATTCTTTCTATGGCAAGATCAACACAAGTGTTATTACTGTAACTATTGCTATGATTATAATCCTGCTGATTAAAATAAATTGTCTCTACGATATTTTTAGCCACTTTATCTGATGCTAGGTAATAGGTATGAGCATTAAGGGAATTTAAGACAACGGCAGCAATTTCTACAGAATCAAAAATATTGCCAGTCGCTTCTAGATAATAATCGCTCATTAAAATCTTGGATACATCGGTTATAGAATCAAAAAGAGGACGAATTGGATAAGCGATAATATCGGAGGAATTGATCAGATTATTCCAGAGCAAACGCTGACTTTTATGCTGGGTAATAAATTTTTCAATTTGATTGGTATCAATGCCTAAAGTTAAATTTAAAAATGGGATCGGTGAACCCATTGTTGTTACACTAGATAGGGAAAGTTTGCCCCGTTCTTTACCGATAAGATCACGAATTTCATGAGCGGGATCTTTAGGATCAAAACGCTCGGAAAATAACAGATCCCAAAGGATTACAGTACCTAAAGAATGGGCGACTATATGTAATTCGGTTTCCTGGGGATAAGCTTGAACAAGATCGATTAATTGATCGGCAATAATGCGGCGAATTTGTTTTCCTCGATCGCTGCCTAAATAGCTAAATGCGTCACCGATAAAATAAGATAAATACTCTTTTCTAAAATTTTGATAGCGAAAGGATTGTTCGGGATTAAAATTACTATTTTTCTGTTTTTGTGTCTGTAATTCTTGATCAATATCTCGCCATAATTTTTCGGTTCCTTTGAGGACATTTCCCCAGAATCCTGCATAACAGTAGGGAATCGCCAGATTTTTGCGTTTACATTCTTCTTCAATTAGTTTAATTAATTTATTGGCATAACTAGCATCTCTTGTGGCCACTCCATGAATAAAATAAATAAGCATAATAGATTTATCTCAATAAGCGTTGATCAGAATCTCTCACCTTCTTACTATACCCTTCTAGCTTTAGAAAAATATCAGGATAGAGCGAGTATATTGAACAGTAATCAGTAAAATAAAAACTCACATCGGATAGCTGATAAGCTGATAACTGACTCGCGATTACTGATTCGACATTTGGGCGGTGATTACGGTGAAATCAATCGCTTTTTCGCCTCTTCTGATTCTTAGGGGTAAAGATTGACCAATTCCAGTTTTTTCCACCATTTCCTGTAACTGAGTGCCATCGCTAACCGGTTGATTATTAACTTTAACAATCACATCCCCGCGACGGATCCCAGCTTTTTCGGCGGGGGTATTAGGTAGGACTTTCACCACCAAAATTCCCGACACTTCCGGCACAATCATGGGGGAATTGGGGTTTTGATTATTAGCCCGGGCTAAATCGGGAGTTAGATTAACCATCTGTACACCGATATAGGGATGGGCTACCTTTTGACCTGATTCTAGGGTTGCTTGTAACTGCTTGGCCCGGTCGATGGGAATGGCAAAACCGATCCCCATAGCATCGGCACGAATTGCCGTATTGATGCCGATGACTTCTCCTTGAGCGTTAAGTAAAGGACCGCCGGAATTGCCCGGGTTAATAGCGGCATCGGTTTGGATAAAATCAATGCGTTTATCGGGAATACCCGCCTTAGCCGCCGAGCGCCCGATCGTGCTAATAATTCCTAAAGTTACCGTATTATCTAGACCGACGGGATTTCCTACAGCGATCGCCCAGTCCCCCACTTGTATAGATGAGGAATTGCCGAGGACGGCTACAGGTAAATTTTCCCCTTGGGGATTAATTTTCACCACGGCTAAATCAGTGAGCCGATCAGTACCGCGAACTTCCCCCTTGAAGCTACGACCATCTTTTAGAGTTACCGTTACCTTATCGGCATTATCGACCACATGGGCGTTAGTTAAGATTAAACCATTGGCATCGATAATAAAACCCGATCCCTGGCCAGCCACTCGCTGTTGGGTAGGAAGACGAAACTGGTCCCCAAAAAACTCCTGAAAAAAAGGATCATCAAAAAAGGGGCTATTGGGACGAGTAATGATCGCTTCTGTGTCAATTCGCACCACCGCCGCACCCGTGCGGGCCACTGCCTTAGCGACAAAACTTTCCGCTGTCATCTCCGGGGGAATTATAGCCAGATCGGCGGCAGTGCTGGGCAGATTTTGGGCATTTACCGCCGCTAAACTGCTAAAACCGAGCATAACTCCCAGAAAAGTTGCTAAAGCATGGGTAATAGTTCGCCGTAACTCTGTAGGAAGTTTCATACTTTGATCTCTGATTCTGATGTTTTAACTGTTTCTGTCCATCGGTTGACAGACCGACTATTAAAAATCTAACAAATCGATCGCTCCGATTAAATCGATGATTGACACCAAATCCGCCAGCAGACGGATTTGGTCATGGTTTGCCGTTTACTAATCTCTGATCACTAGGGGCGATTGCAGGGTAATATTTAAATCTCGATCGGGGTTAACAGAGTATAACTGCACGGAACTACCACCGACAATTCCCGCCGTCGGTAAACCCCATCCTGCAAGGGTTCCCACGGCTGCCCCCGCTAAAACGTCGAGAACTTCGATCTTGCGATCGCCCGTAAGAGCAGCGATCGCTGTGGCTGCCCCCGCACCGGCAACGGTTCCCGCTAAGATATCTTGAGTTTTTGCCCCTTTACGCAGGGTTTCAGTGGTAGTAATTAATCGCGAAGTGGCATTGAGGGGAATGGTGCGATTACCCCCATCGAGGTCAATTTCATCGGCAATAAACCGCACACCTCGGCCCACCGCTTGTAAAGTACCCTTGACTTCACTTCCCGCTGCAATCACCACACTCCCATTTCGGTCGCGAATATCTCTGGCTACGGTTAAAGTCAGAGGAATAACATCACTTTTAGAAACTAAAATTTTATCGGCTTTCTCGTAATTCAAAGGAATAACTGTTCCGGCCGGAATCGAGATTTGTTGAGTGATGAGACGTTGCCGATTAATATTACTTTGAGCGAGGACGGGAAAAGTACCGGACATGGAACCCATGAGCAGGGTAATCAGTAAAGCTGTACTGGCTCTAGTAACGGGATTCATAGACATAGCGGTTATCCTCTCAAAAAACAACAGTGAACTTTCTCTGTTTCTAGATTATTTTTTTCTGTCCGTCATGTCAGTCCCCTCAACAGGGAATTTTTTCCCTCCCTATAGAGAAAAAAGTAGAATCGGACAATTTCCGCCGACTGCAAAAGAGAGTCGAAAAGCCTAGAATAGTAAAAAACCTCGGATTGCCATCGTCTATGGAACTCGCTGCTGGAAAAATCCTTAGTCATCGCTACCAAATTATCCGTCAATTGGGAAAAGGGGGATTCGGACAAACTTTTTTGGCCTGCGATCGCCAGTTACCCAATGAAAATCGTTGTGTGATCAAACAATTTAAACCCCAGTGCAAGGATGCCGAAACTGTAGCTATCGCTAGACGACTCTTTGAAACCGAGGCAAAAATACTGCAAGAATTGGGCAGTCATCGCCATATTCCCCATTTATTTGCCTATTTTGAGGAAAATGGGCAATTTTTCCTCGTGCAAGAATACATTGAAGGGGAAGATTTAGCCACAGAAATTAATGCCGGTATCTATAGGCAAGATGAGGGGAAAGTGATGGCTTTATTAACAGAAATTCTCTCAATTCTCGAATTTGTCCATCACAAACAGGTGATCCATCGCGATGTTAATCCCTTCAATCTTATTCGTCGCCGTCAAAATCATCAATTGGTTTTAATTGATTTTGGTGCTGTCAAACAAATAAGCACTCAAGTAGTTAAAGATGGTAAAACCGTTTCTACCATCGCTATTGGTACCCCCGGTTATTTCCCCAGTGAACAGGCCCAGGGTTATCCGCGTTTTAGCAGCGATATCTATGCCACTGGTATTGTTGGATTACAAGCTTTAACTGGCAAAGATCCCGAAGATATTCCACTTGATGCTCACACGGGAGAAATTCTCTGGCAACATTTGGCCATGACTAGCGCCGAGTTTAGTTATGTTATCGAGCGCATGATCCGCTATGATTTTCGTCAGCGTTATACCAGCGCTGGTCAAGCATTAATTGATCTGAGAAAATTAGGGAAGATTCATCATCTCGCCCCGAAAACTACCCAGGCAGTGAAACCTCAAAGTCAGGTCGCTCGTCAAGGTAAATCTTGGCTAACAAAAATTTTATTTGTCTGTGGGACAATTGGCTTAATAGCTGGTGCTTATCTGGGTTTTGACTATTGGCAAAATTCTCGTAATTCTCTGGGTTACTATCAAAAAGGTCAGACTTTTTATCAACTTAAACGCTATGCTGATTCCCTCAATTCCTATGATCAGTCCTTAAAAATTAATCCCGATTATCTTGAGGCATTGCAGGGAAAAGCCGATGCTTTATTAGCTTTAAAAAGATACTCTGACGCTTTAAATACCTACGAAAAAGCTATTCAAATTAACCCAGATTCCGCTTGGCAAGCTTGGCTCGGTCGCGGGGAAGCTTTAGATAAATTAGGCAAAAATCAGGAGGCATTAGAAAGTTTTGAGCGGGTCTTATCTCTTAATCCTGCCGCTAGTCAAGCTTGGCAAGGTAAGGCCGATATCTATCTAGAACTACAACAATATTCCGCCGCCCAAAAAGCTCTTGACAAATTGTTAACTTTTCAGCAAAATGATGCCAAAATCTGGTATAAAAAAGGCTGGTCATTACAAAATCTTGAGGATTATGAAGGGGCAGTTAAAGCCTACGATCAGGCTCTAGCGATCGAATCGGATAATCCCTTAATTTGGTATCAAAAAGGTAATAGTTTGTATCAATTAAATAAAGTCAATGATGCTTTAGAAAGTTATAGCAAAGCTAGACAATTTAATCCCCAATTTTCCCAAGCTTACTATAGTCAAGGGGTTATTCTGCAAAAATTAGGTCGTAATTCAGAAGCTTTGGAGGCATTTACTCAAGCAACTAAAGCCAATTCTAATTATTATCAAGCATGGTTACATCAAGGGTCATTACTTCATCAAATGGAAAGATTTCAAGAAGCGATCGCATCCTACGAAAAAGCTCGCCGTCTTTCTTCCCAAAAAGCCGAAGTTTTTATCGGTATCGGTAACGCTTGGTATCGTTTAGGCGATAATTATCAAGCTATAACCGCCTATCAACAGGCAATTCAAAGACAAAAAGACAACCCCGAAACCTGGAAAAGTTTAGGCAATAGTTGGTTTAAAATCGGTCAATACGATCGAGCGATTCCAGCTTATCAAGAATCACTTCGTTATCGTTCCAATGACCGAGAAGTGCAGGCACAAAAACTACTGGCAGAAACTCGCTGGCAAGAACTTCAGCAATCTCCCCAAAACCAAACCCCCAAAGTCGATAAGGAGGAACCTGTTCCCTAACTTCCGCTCTTTTTCGGCAGCTTTATCGCTTTTTACCAGTATTTCTTGGCAATAATTCCCGTCCTTGATAAAACTGTTTTTTCAGTTCCCCCAAGCGCCAATAAACTGCCACCATAATAACAGTTAATGCTGTCAGCACTGTCACGGCAATGAAAGCCGATTGACCGAAAATTAGGGCTAAAAGTGGTAAAGATAGACCAAGAATAATAGCGATCGCTAATGTTAACCCCCGCAGACGATTAATATTTTTTAATGCCCCTTGACAAACAGCACAATTTTTGGTGTGGGAGTGATAGCGTTCGAGGAGAATCTCTTTTGATTGTCGGGGGGGGAAAGGTTGACCTGCGAAAGGATCAGCTTGGTATTGATTAACCCAATTGCGATACTCAAACACCAATAAATCCGCTTTGGTGGGGAGATAACAAGCTTGACTAAAATTCCGACTATCCCCCTGAGCTTGCAGATAACGCTCTTGATAGTAGAGAAAAATCTGATCATCTTCGAGAATAGCGTTTTGATTGATGTGGGAATACCAAGTAGGGGTTAGCTTAATGAAGAATTTCGGCAACTTAGAGTTAAATTTAAAGGGAAAACGCGCAAAGAGACGACATTCTCCCTGACGGATGGGAGTTGCATAGACTACGGTTAAAGTCCGTCCGAACTTTTCCGAGGTGAGATCGTGGTAAATTAATCCGGGGGCGATAAAATTGCTATATTGCTGACCTAATTGACCTTTACGCGGTCCTTCGGGCCAAATTCCCTCAAATCCCTGACGATTGGACTCGATAATTTCTAACTCCATAGGAGCGGCATTGGACCGATTACCGATGGTGAGATGATGGGTATAGGGAATATGACTAGAATCGATAATATTTTCCATTAAAGTGACGGCGGAGTAGGGTAGGTCTCGAAATGTATCCAAACAAATCCAAGCATCACCATCCTCCTCCAGGGGTTCAATAATCGGAATCGCAGTCAGGGGAGCATTTTCGGGATTACCCGCATAAACGAATAATAATCCCTGACGGATAGCCGTGGGTAAAGACCGCACACAAGCACGTCGAGAGGTGTTAGCTTGACTGTTTTCTGGTTGTTGGGGAATAAATTCACAGTTTCCCCCTCCAGAAAAAGACCAACCGTGATAGGGACATTCTAGGTGTCCGCTTTCGTTCAGACGACCTTCTGAGAGAGGAGCCAAGCGATGGGGACATTTATCCTCAAAAACTCGCCATTCTTGCTGATTTTTGTCCCACCAAATCACTAAATCCTCTTCTAATAGAGTAAAGCGTTGGGGCTGCTTTTTGTCTAAATCTTTGACGTAGTAGATAGGATACCAAACTTGACGACAATCAAAGCGATCAATATCGGTTCCCCCGACGGGATAGGTAGCAGTGCTGCTCAACATAAATTTTAAAATAAGTTAACATTTCTCCTCCAAAATCTAACAAATTTAATTGACAAAAGGGGACAGATGCCGGTGTCTGCTGGGGAAAAGGCCGATTCAAGACGGAGTCGGTCGTCGGTCGGGGAAGTCAGAATAAAAGAATGACCCTAGGTACCTGGAAGCGGAACCCTTTGCGTTCGTCTCCAGAAAGTGCAAGGGTTTTGAGTCCCTCGGATCGATTTCTCAACGTTTGTCTCTGGCACTTTTTGGGTTAAAAAAGTGCCAAAACCATTTTCTAGTAAAGCTTACAGTAATTTTCAGCAAGCCTAGCTATTTCTCGCTTTGTTTATGGGGTAAAAAGAAAGCATCGAGGGGATCTGGGATGGGTTTAACCACTGCGGGGGGTTGGGGGGGAATCGCTTCCGCGACGGGTTGCGCGGGGGGATTGGGTTTAACGGGGGTGACGACGGGAGTTTCTGGAGGTTTTGTTTCAGCTGCGGTGGGAATTGTCACCTGTCGGGGATTTTCCAGGGGTTTAGTTGAGATTGGGGGAGAATTATTTTCTGGGGGTTTAACTTCTGAGGTGGGGGAAGGTTTAATTTCTGGGGACGGAGAAGGAGTGGGAACCGAATTAACCGCTACTGCATCCATCTGTTCTAATTCCACCACATACACTTCGTTAACAGTTTGGGAACCCTGGGGAATAGCCTCAAAGTCAATTTTGCCCTTAATGACGATTTCTTCGCCTTGACGGGGTAATTTATTGCTATTGGTGCGAATCCAAATCTTGCCGGACCCATCCTGCAAAAGATAAGCCCCTCCCGCTAAAAAAGGGGCATAATTGCTCACAGTTCCCCTAAGATAAACTAAAGCGCCTTTTGGTTTTTCCTGTAATTGCTCGATCGCTGTTAGGGGAGGATCACCGATGTAGGGAACGGCAATACCGAGGTCAGCAAGGGTACTACAACCGAATAACCCTAGCAATAATAATAAACTGCCGATGCGCCCTACACGAGTCTGGATAGACATTCTTGCTTTAACCTTAACGAGTGCGATTAGCCAATCTTTTTGACCATAGAATAGATCCGAAAGATTTTTGTTCTCGGTATTATCATAGAATGTCCGTAACTACTTGCCAAATTCTCGACGGGAAAGCCTTAGCTCAAAAAATCCAACTTGGTCTAGGAGAGCGCATCCAGACGCTAAAATCTCCAATGGGAAGACCTCCGGGGTTAGCGGTGTTGATGGTGGGGGATAATCCCGCTAGTGCCGTTTATGTACGCAATAAGGAGAAAGCTTGTACTAAAATCGGTATGGCCTCTTTTGGTCGTCATTTTCCTACCGATACAAGTGAACTAGAAATTTTAGCGGAAATTGTCCGTCTCAATCAAGATGAGCGGGTGGACGGGATTTTAATTCAATTACCCTTACCCAAGCATTTAGACGCGGTTTCCCTTCTCTACCAAATTGACCCGAAAAAGGATGCTGATGGTTTACATCCTCTCAATTTAGGCGGTTTAGTGCGGGGTGAGGACTGTATCCGCAGTTGTACTCCTGCGGGGGTCATGGCACTGCTGAAAGAATATAATATTTCCATAGCCGGTAAGCACGCGGTGGTACTGGGTCGCAGTATTCTAGTGGGGAAACCTTTAGCTTTAATGTTATTGGAGGAAAACGCTACGGTAACTATTGCTCACTCGCGCACGGAAAATCTGGCAGAAATAACCAGAAGTGCCGATATTTTAGTACCCGCGGTCGGTAAAGCGAATTTAATCACCCCGGATATGGTAAAACCCGGTGCAGTGGTGGTGGATGTGGGTATTAATCGCGTCGCTGACCGTTTGGTGGGCGATGTGGACTATGCTGGGGTTTTAGAAGTGGCTAGTTATCTTACTCCTGTACCGGGTGGTGTGGGTCCGATGACGGTGGCAATGTTATTAAAAAATACCTTGTTAAGTTACGAACGCAAGTTATAAATCCGCAGCTACCAGCTATCAGCTATTCAGTGATTCTACCGATATAATCCTTGATTTTTTTTAACTGTGTTGGTAAAATTTTCCAAAACTGGATAGACTAGGAGCTTTTCGGTCATGATCTTTATTATCCCGATTATTCTTGGTGCGGCGGCCTTAGTTACTGCTGGTGTGGGTGTTAGTGCAGGTGTTGATGGTGTCTCCAAGCTACAAAAGGCGGAAAAAATTGGCAAAAGTGCCGAACAAAGATACAAAAAAGCCAATAAATCCCTAGAAAAAAAGTTTCAAGCTACCCAAAAATTTGCGGAAGAATACGGTCAACTACAAATTAACGTCAAAATCAACACTATCGGCAGATTTGTTAAGTTTGTTCGACGAATTGATCAAAGAAATAGTCAAAGAATTGGTCAAAATGCCTCCCTATCCTATCAACGCTTCTTAGAAGGGTTTGAGGGATTTTCTGCCGAACAATTCAAGGAATTTAAAGCAGAAGTGTTAGACGCGCAAAGTTTGGCTGTGGGGGGTTTAAAAGTAGTGAGAGTCGCTTCGGCAGCCAGTCAGACAACCCTAGGATTAATTGGTCTTTTCGGTACTGCTAGTACAGGAACAGCAATTAGTGGACTTAGTGGGGCAGCTGCTTGGAATGCTACCTTAGCATGGTTAGGAGGTGGTTCTTTAGCTGCCGGTGGTGGTGGTATGGCTTTAGGAACAGTGGTTTTAGGAGGTATTACCGTCGGACCTGCTTTAATGATTGGTGGTTTTGTCTTAGGAGGAGAAGGGAAAAAGTCCCTAAGTAAAGCTATCGAATATGCCAAGGAAGTGGATAATAAAATAGCTCAATTAGATAAAAGTAAGGGTTTTTTAGGACAAGTTCAGCGCAGAATTAAGGAGTTACAATACCTAGTTAATATTCTGAATAGTAGAGCTATTAAGAGTTTAACTGAACTGGAGTCACGAGCTAATTTTAATCCCCATCTAGAGGAAGATGTGGCCAAGTTTAGGGAGGTACTGCTTTTAATTAAAGCTTCATCGGAAATCATGAAACTACCCATCCTAGACGAAAAGGGAAAATTAACTAAAGCAACAGAAAATCTCCAAGAAAAGTACCGTCATCTCTTAGAAAAATAATAGTAGGATGCCTGCCACGAATAAAGAAAATGGTATAAGAAATGCTCTATAATTTAATTTAACAAATATTACCGAGTATTTCAATTAAAGTTAACTCTATTTCTGGAAAGGATTCAATAAAAATACTTTCCCCTCGATAATATTTCTGAATATCCTGATAACTACCCTGCAGCGGATAGCGATAAACTTCTAAACATTTTTCCTTGAGATTGACAATCCAAACCTCTTTAATATTTGCTTCTGCATAAAGAGGGATTTTAGTATAGCGATCATAATCGAGGGTAGAATCAGAAACTTCAATAATTAAATAGATATCTTGAGGACAAGGATAGGCAGCAACATAAAAATCCGATCGAGGTATTAGTAAACTTAAATCTGGTTCTGGTTGAGAATTATTATTTAATCTAATCGGGTTTTGCACTCCTAAGAGAATAACATCGCCAAATTTTCGATAAAATAACTGTGTTAATCTAGCTATACCAGCAGCATGACGGGTTCCCATTGGTGACATTTTGATAATTTCTCCTCGAATTAATTCCACTTTTTCATCGGGTTTGATTATTCCCTCGGTTGCCATTTTTTCGTATTCTTCCACCGTAAACTTACGGGTAATCAGTGATAAAGACATTTTAACTAAACTCCTGCTTTTTCTTTATTCTATCTTGACAGCCTTGCTGAGGTTGAATTATCAGTATCTAAACCATTAATCAGGGGTATAAACTAACTTTTTTGGGACTTGTACTGATTTTTTGGGAAAAAACAGCGGTTGCTATGGTGACAAAACCGCTAGATCTAACGTCTAGAAAGCTAGGGTAGGATCGAAACTGCCCCAAAAAAGCTACTATAGGTCAGTTGTCGATGTCAAAAAAAATAGCCGTTCCCCTCCGGAACATTCAGTCGAGAAATTTTATGGTTAAGCGAAAACAGCCTTATAGTTTAATTTATCTGCTCACTCTGGCGATCGGTTTAGGAATTGCGATCGCACCTAACGGACAAGCACAAACCCCCGACTCTAACACTCCTGCCAGCGATCCTAACGAATTAAAACCCTTAAATCAAGCCGATAGTGTCCTGAGTCTTCAGGGGGGACAACGTTTAGTGGAAGAAGCAAACACTGCTATTAATGCCGCTAAATACGATGTCGCGGTGGACAAACTCAATCAAGCGCGTCGGATTTTTAACCAACTATCTAACTATCATCTGCAATTAGCTAATAGTTTCTCAGGAATTGACCCAAAAGTATTCGATTCTCAGCGTCAAAGTGCTTTAAACACCGGACAAATGCGGGATGAAGCCACCTATAAGCTTGCTTTGGTCCATAGGGCGCAAAATCAGCCAGAATTGGCGGTTCCTTTGTTAATTCAGGTGATTCAATCCCAAAACCCCACCAGTGAATTAGGACAAAAAAGCTATCAACAACTCTACGAAATGGGATTTGTCAGCACACCCATCTCTGCACCGACTCCCACCTCCGCAACTCCTAGCAATCCCCCCCCACAGCAGTGAATTTTATCCCCATTGACGAGCTTTCGGTAACAATGGGATCAGAGTATCTTTAAATTGTTTTGAGGAGTTAAGATGGTTGACTTTCGCCAAGTAGAAGCGATGATTCAAGAACAAATCCCCGATGCACAGGTGATGATTCGGGATTTGACGGGAGGTGGCGATCATTTGGAAGCGGTGGTTATTTCTGGCGAATTTGCCGGCAAAACCCGCGTTAAACAGCATCAAATGGTTTATGGCGCTTTACAATCGGCACTCGCTACCGAAGCAATCCATGCTTTGGCATTAAAAACCTACACTCCCGACGGTTGGGCAGCAGAAAAATAACAGTTATCAGTTATCAGTTATCAGTTATCAGTTATCAGTTAATTTTTTGGCTCTCTTAGGTTTGGTAGGCAAAATGTATTCTAAGATACATTCTTTCTGGCGAGCGAGTGGAAGGAACCACAAAGACACAAAGGACACAAAGATTGATCGATCCTCTGTAAGTTAAACTTATCACACAGAACCTAAAAGAGCCAACTACCCAATTCATAATTCATAATTCATAATTCCTACACCCTACCCCCACGAAAAACTTTTTGCCGCAAACCCTAATTACTTATGGTTAGTCCTTTACTAGAACCCTTTCGAGAAGCCTATCGCAATTTGGAACTTTTACCGCTGCGATCGGATAAAGAATTAGAGCGTTTTGCTGTCAAATACGGCACAGAAATTATCGACGAATTAGAACAATTGGTAGAAGATAGTCCTTCAGAAGACGGAAAAATTATTCTAGCAGGACATCGGGGTTGTGGTAAGTCAACCCTACTCTACGAATTTAAAAGAAAGCTAGATGATCGCTATTTTGTTGTTTTCTTCTCGATCTCAGACATGATCGAAATGTCAGACGTAAATCATGTTACTATTTTATTCTCGATCGCCGTTCAGATGATGTCAGAAGCGGAAGCCCAAAATTTAACTATTAAAGATTCTATTAAAAAAAGCTTTTATCAATGGTTTGCTGAACAAATTCGCACCGAAACCAATCAAGCAGATGCCACTGTCGAAACGGGTTTTAACTTTTCTACTTTACTAGCTCACATTAAAGGAATTCTCAAGATTAATTCGACTATTCGCGAGGAAATCAAACAAAAGTATGAGCGGAGAATTACCGATTTAGTTGCCCAAATTAACATTATAGCTAGTGCGATCGAGTCCCAAAGTCAGAAAAAAATATTAGTAATTGTTGATGACATTGATAAAATTGACTTAGCACAGGTAAGGGATATTTTTCAATACAATATTAAAGCGATTATGTTGCCCAGTTTTCGGATTATTATGACTATTCCGATCGCCGCTTTAAGAGAAGTAGCTTTAAAGGCAACTCTCCAAACAGAAACCAACGATCAGATCGTACAAATGCCTGTATATAAACTCTTTAAACGGGGAGAAATTAATTCACCCAATGCTATACCCGATCCAGAAATTATTACTACTTTAACCGAGATTATCACTAAGCGCATCGATCCCGCTTTAATCGATCCTGACACCCTCGAAAAAATTTGTCTTTATAGTGGGGGAGTGTTACGAGAATTAATTCGCATTACTAATGATTGCTGTCGGGTTTGTTTGCGATCGGTTCGTCGTTATCCTGATGATAATACCCTAAAAATTAATCAAGCTGTTTTAGAACAATCAATCACAGAACTTAGTCTCGATTTTGCTGAAAGTATCGGTACAGCAGATGAGGAAATTATTAAAACTGTTTATAAAAAGTCAAAACCGAAGGATCTCAAGGATCAAGATTTTCTAGATCTGTTGCATGGTTTATATATTTTGGAATACCGCAATGGCGATCTCTGGTATAACGTGCATCCGATTGTGGTTGAGTTAATGAAAAAAAGAGGAACAATTTGAATGGGATATTATGAATAATGAAACATCTTCAATTATCGACCAAAATGAGAGAGAATACGAAGGTTTAATCGTGTCTCTAGAGGCAAATCAAGAGAGATTAAATATATTGATTTGTGTGTGTGATCAGGAGAAATTGCGAGAAGAAATCATCGATCGCTATAGCAAAGAATTAGAACCAGTAATCCCTTGTTATCGGATTGATTTAGATCAAAAAGAACCGAGTTTAAGAGCAGCAATTGCTAGTTTAGTCTCCAGAAAACCAGAGTTATTACAAAGCAAAAACGCTGTGATCACAACCACAGGAGTGGAGAAATTACACTCGATCTCGCGTAGCGAGCGCGTTGCGACCGAATGGCAACGGGAAAAATCGGAACTAGATAAATTTTTTGGTTATCTGCAATGGACAAGGGAAGGATTGCGAGAATTTCCGTATTCCATTGTTCTTTGGGTAACAAGCACAGTGGAGGTAAATTTACGCAAAAAGTCCCCCGATTTTTGGAGTTGGAGAAAAGGAGTTTTTCGCTTTATTTCTCCTCCAAGTAACTTTTTACCTTGTCAGGAATTTTTACCAATTTTACAATCTTTTGACGAAATTACTATAGATAAAGATATTCCTTCAATCTCTAAGGAAGACTTGTTAGAACTAATCGAGCAAATCGAGGTAAATAAAGGCAAAAAAGAGCCAAGACTAGCGAGTTTATATGCCAGTTTAGCTAAGATTTATAACCTTCGTTTATCAAATCTGCCATTGTCAGATTATCGTCAGGAACAAGAGCTTGCGATCGAGTATTATCAAAAAGCGATCGATTTACAAAAAGAGTTAAATCTAGAACTTGATTTAGTTGCGAGTCTCGACTCATTAGCAGGTATTTACTATTCCCTAGGAGAATACCAAAAAGCGATCGAGTTTCATCAACAATCCTTAGCAATCACACGGGAAATCGGTAATCGGGGGGGTGAAGCGAATTCCTACATGGGTTTAGGCAATGTTTACGATTCCCTAGGAGAATACCAAAAAGCGATCGAGTTTTATCAACAGTCCTTAGCAATCCT
>SFBI01000073.1 GCA_007095845.1 Microcystis aeruginosa Ma_MB_S_20031200_S102 | reverse complement strand
AAAAAGCGTTAGATTTATTGGGAGTTTCCCTGATTTGTACCCAGTAACGGGGCGCTGGAAATTCTCTTAATCCCTTCTACAGCACAGGTTATGGCTTTTTGTCAACGGGGAAGTCCAGTTATATCGGCAGCAGAAAACTGAGGTCGATAATCTCCTGATTTCTGCTGAACGAAATTCCATAGGACATCGCGAATGAGTGCTTGATAACCTTGATTGCCGGAAATCTCTTTCAGCTTGTCCTTGAGGACTCTTTCCAGACGAATGCTGGTGACTTCCATATCGGTAGTGGTGGTGCGTGTGATTGTCCGCATAATTTTTTTCTCCCGAATACTAAACCTATTGGTGTTACAAGTGTAGTATAAGAAAGATACCTTTAACAAGCACAACCGGCGAAACCATCACCTCTGCTGCTCTTTTATTGTCACCTCTAAGGAGAAACCGCATCTACTCAGAATCCTATTTTGCTGCTAGAAAAAACATTGCTCATGGCCTATTTATTAAGAAAATTTTAGGTAGAATGCGTTAGGCAATCTCTCATTTTTAGGAAAAAAATCAAGCTCTCGTTAAGGAACAGACATTTAATAAGTAAAACTTATTACATAAAGGACAAGAGAGCCATTTATTCTCCTGATTTACGTTATTATTGGTCAAGTAAACCGTCTTTAATTTCCCTTCTGATCTCATCTAAGTATTGGGAAGCTTGCTGATAATTAGTATGATCTTGATCGTTGATTTCTACCCCTTCTGCTAGTTTTAATACTGATGTATGATTGGGATCAATAAATTTTGGAATCGGTAATTTAATCGGGATAACTTGATGATTAGAAAAATAGGTGGCAAAATCAAAATAACCTAATTTAGAATCAAAAACAATCCATTCTTTGTCAATTAATTGTAGCTTAGTATCTTTGACATCAAAAGCGTATAAAAAAGCGGCGGTATAAAAACCAGCATAATATAAAAAGTCATTATCATTGCTAAAACTGCAACCAGAAGCTGTAGTGGGATGACTAGGACATATATGAGGTATAAATTCTTCTCTAGAATGATATTTTTTTATTTTTTCTAACACATAACTATCGTATTTAGGACGAAAACAACATACGGTATGACCATAGACAGACGTTAAACCCAAGCTATTTCCTTTATATCTAAATCCCAAGGAACACTCATCATAACTTAAATCAACCATATCTCCTCCCTCTCCATAGCCTCTATTAGTACAAATTTTCTTGTAATAGAAGCTATAATGAATATCTCCATCCGTGCCATTATATTCTTTTTTTCGGAGACGAATAGCATTGATTAATTTAATCCAGTCAGACTTCAGCATAAACGGCAATCGCATTGATTAAATAATTAACTATTATTATAGCAGTTATCTTAAGGATGAGATAGGAAGTTTTGGTTTTGGAGGGCCAGTGGTTGGTCGTCCATAGCAAATTAGGTTATACTTCATCTTGATAAGCAACGCTGTCCTATACCCAAACCCTAGAAAAAATTGTTATTGTTCCTCAGATTGACAATAACTCTAATTGTTTTCCCTGTAAATCCTTAACCATGATATTTTCTTGAGAATTTCTGGATAAATCTAAAGTTTTAATCACCTCTTTTGCCACCGCTTTTACTACGGGAATAGCCACAGAATTACCGAACTGTTTATAAGCTTGGACATCGCTAACAACAATCTGAAAACTATCGGGAAACCCCTGTAATCTTGCCCATTCTCTGGGAGTCATTCTGCGGACGAATAATTTATTTACTTCTCCCTTAATGCGAGTAACGGGAGTAAAATTAGTCAGTCTTTGATCGATAACTAAATTTCTTTCTTTTCCCATACCTCCCACCACAATAGCATTAGCGATACCATTGGGAGAAATAATCTCATAACCGAACCCATTACCTTTATTTTGGTGTCTATCCTTGTGTTTAAACAAAGTTTCTAAATACTGATTAGAGAGATAATATTTAACGCTGACCTCCTTTTCTTCTAAGATATCTTTAAGACAAGTTTCTTGATGGGTTGGTTGAGGATAGGAAAAATGGTAAATATTTAAATCCTCTCGAAAACCGACGATAAAAATTCGGAGACGGTTTTGAGGAACCCCAAAATATCTGGCATTTAAAATCTGGGGACTAGGGACAAAATAATGCAAATCCTTTTCTAATATATCTAAAATAGTTTTTAAAGTTTTACCTCGATCATGATGGACTAAACCCTGGACATTTTCTAAGATAAAAGCTTTCGGTTTCTTTTCGTGTAAGATCCGGGCAACTTCAAAAAATAAGGTGCCGCGTGCATCTTCAAAACCGTGTTTTCTACCAGCGATACTAAACGCTTGACAGGGAAAACCTCCGCAGAGTATATCATGATCGGGGACAGTTTTTGCCTCTAATTTTCTGATGTCTTGATTATCGGGTAAATGACCATAGTTAGCTAAGTAAACCTTTTGGGAGTAAGGATCAATTTCCGAAGAAAAAACGCACTGACAACCGAGATTCTCTAGAGCGATTCTAAATCCTCCTATACCAGCAAATAAATCAATAAAAGTCCACATATTTTCTCTATTCTAAGCTTTCGTTTTGATCCCTGAGACGATATTAAACCGGCTATCTTACATTTTAGTATAAATGCTCGAATCTTTCTGATCACTTCCCCATCTCTCCCCTTCCCTATCTCCCGATCTTCCCTGTCCGCATAATTTTTTCCCCAACACTAAACAGATTGGTATGACAAGTGTAGTATAAGGAAGATACCCTTAACAAGTACAACCCAGAAACCATGACCTCTCTTGCTCTTTTATTTTTGAACTCTCGAAAATTAATTATGTTAAGCGATCGCAGGGAGCAAATAATAACTATTCTAACAGCTTTTCTGATCAAGACGACCGACG
Organism: Microcystis aeruginosa Ma_MB_S_20031200_S102; assembly: GCA_007095845.1. Taxonomy (GTDB): domain Bacteria; phylum Cyanobacteriota; class Cyanobacteriia; order Cyanobacteriales; family Microcystaceae; genus Microcystis; species Microcystis aeruginosa_D. Next base: position 8,641 of record SFBI01000073.1, on the reverse strand, counting down.
ACCGACTCCTCAAAACGAAAACTTCCTACCTCACCATTAAGATAACTGCTGTAATTTCCTATCGAGCGTATGTTTATACGTCTGTTTTTTTGTACACTTGATTTAAGTAGTTTGAGCTATACCAAATCCATTTTTAATAGTATTATTAACTCCTAGGTTATGGATTGTTTCTCCCCGCTTCCCACTTCCTCACTTTCCTATATCTTTTAAACAGGATTTTAGTATTAGTAAGATAACCAGCATGAATCAACTCACACCGCGTCCTAGTGTCTTAATTGTCGATGATTTGCCCAATAATGTGCGGCTATTGTCGATTATGCTCACTGAGAAGGGATATCAGGTACGAAAAGCGATTAATGGACAGATGGCCCTGAATACAGTGCGATCGCTAATTCCCGATCTGATCCTCCTCGATATTAATATGCCAGATCTCAATGGTTATCAAGTTTGTGAACAGTTAAAAGCTGATGAAAAAACCAGAGAAATTCCCGTGATTTTTATCAGCGCTCTTGATGATGTCTTAGATAAAGTCAAAGCTTTTCAAGTGGGAGGTGTCGATTATATTTCTAAACCTTTTCAAGGGGAAGAAGTGATGGCACGCATCGAAAATCAATTAACTATTTGCCGTCAAAAAAAACAACTACAAAACGAAATTAAAGAACGTCAAAAAGCTGAGGAAACCTTAGAAATTTATCTTCATGCTGTCTCTCACGATCTCCGCAATCCCGTGATCGGGATGTCAATGATCTTAAATAATTTAATTAAAAATTCTCAGGGAGAAACTAAAGAAGTATCCCGGAAGATTTTACAACAGATGGCCGACAGTTGCGATCGACAATTAACTTTAATTGATTCTCTTGTCGAAACCCGACAGAATGATCTTTGGGGAGTTTCCCTAGAACTAAATCCTTTATCTCTCTACGAAATCGGTCAACAAATCAGTCAGGAATGGGAGTTAAGATTAAAGGAAAATCAAGCAACTTTAATTAATAATTTCCCCCCCGATTTACCCTTAGTGAATGCCGATGATCACCATCTCTGGCGAGTTTTTGAGAATTTATTAGCCAATGCTCTTAAACACAATCCCCAAGGAATAATTATCACTTTATCGGCTAGACTGGAGGGTAATTATCTCCGGTGTAGCATTGCCGATAATGGGGTAGGAATTAGCGAAACCCAGAGAAAAAAATTATTTGATCGCTATCAACGAGGCAATAATAATCATCAGATTAGTTTAGGACTAGGTTTATATCTATGTCGTCAAATTATCCATGCTCACGGGGGCGAAATTGGCATTATGAATAATGACGAAAAAGGTTCACAATTTTGGTTTACTTTACCCTACTAAGCTGTTGACTATCTACACTACTCCTTAAGACTGTCTATGAGCAGGGAGAGCTAGTTTAAACATTTATTTTTTCCTGTGACTGGGGAAAGAAAGGGCTAAGATCTATCTAGATCAACTATCTTGAATTGCTATGGCCGCTAATGCCGACTATTCTGCCCATTCTAGACTTAACTTGCAACAACCTTGGCATACTTATCCGGTGGAAACCACCCTATCTATCCTCGGTAGTTCCGCTGTTAATGGCCTCAATAGGGAGCAAATCGCCGAAAGAATTAAACATTATGGCAAAAATGAACTAAAAGAACGTCCAGGGCGCAGTAATTGGCAAATTCTCCTAGATCAGTTTACCAATATTATGCTCCTGCTCTTAATTGCCGTTGCCATAATTTCCGGGGGACTGGATTTACTGGAACTGCAGCGCGGTCATCTGGCTAAAATTGGTGTTCCCTTCAAAGATACGATCGCTATTTTAACAATTGTCATCCTCAATGGTATCCTCGGCTATCTGCAAGAAAGTCGCGCCGAAAAAGCTCTGGCCGCTTTAAAAAAACTTTCCTCTCCCCAAGTTAATGTTATTCGCGAGGGTCAACGTAGAGAAATAGACGCGGTTAATCTCGTCCCCGGGGACATCATGCTGATTGAAGCGGGAACCCAAATCAGTGCCGACGGCCAAATTATCGAAGCTTTTAACCTGCAAATTTGCGAATCGGCCTTGACAGGAGAGGCAAATAGTGTTAATAAATCCGCCTCCATTGACCCCCTAGACAGAGATACTCCCCTTGGCGATCGCTTAAATTTCGTCTTTACTGGAACAGAGGTACTGCAAGGCCGGGCCAAGGTCATCGTTACCAATACGGGAATGACGACGGAATTAGGCAAAATCGCTCAAATGTTAGCAACAGTCGGCAATGAACCCACTCCTCTCCAAAAAAGAATGACTCACTTGGGTAATGTCCTTGTTGCTGGTTCTCTCATTCTAGTTGCCCTGACTATTACCGTCGGCCTGATCAGTGCTGGTTGGTCGGCCCTACAGGAATTAGTCGAAGTTTCCCTTAGTATGGCAGTAGCCGTCGTTCCCGAAGGATTACCCGCAGTTATCACCCTAACTCTCGCCCTAGGTACTCAACGCATGGTCAAACGTCAGGCCTTGATTCGCAAACTGCCGGCCGTAGAAACCCTCGGTTCCGTTAATGTGATCTGTTCCGATAAAACTGGGACGCTAACGGAAAATAAAATGATTGTACGGGAGATAGAGACAGTTAATCGCAATTTTTTAGTTACTGGAGAAGGATATAGCCCAAAAGGACAATTTTTAGATTCCGAGCAACGGGCGATCGATCCTAAAACCGATCTAGAATTACATCATCTCTTAATTGCCAGTGTCCTCTGCAACGATGCCAGTTTAAACCTCGATAACGGTCAGGATAGCATTTTAGGCGATCCCACAGAAGGAGCCTTATTAGTTTTAGGGGCGAAAGCGGGCTTAAATTTATCCCTAACCAAGCAAGAGTTACCTAGAATCGCTGAAATCCCCTTTTCTTCCCAAAGAAAGCGAATGTCGGTCATTTGTCAAGGAGTCAATACCGTACTATTTACCAAAGGTTCTCCGGAATTAATCCTTGAACAATGTCTCTCCTATCAATCGGGATTAGAAAGTCTTCCTTTTGGGGATAGGGAAAAAGAAAAAGTCTTAGTCGCTAACAATGCTATGGCTAACAGGGGTTTGCGAGTCTTAGGATTGGCATATAAAAACCTGATTTATCCGCCAGAATTAACTGAAATCAGCGAAGATGAGCTAATTTGGCTAGGAATGGTCGGTATGATCGACGCAGCGCGACCAGAGGTACAAATCGCCGTGACTAGGTGTCGAGAAGCGGGAATCCGTCCGATTATGATCACCGGCGATCATCAATTAACTGCTCTAGCGGTGGCTAAAAGTCTTGGTATTGCCCAAGCGGGAGCTTTAGTCATCTCAGGGCAAGAATTAGATAAATTATCACCAATTCAGCTAGAAAACCTCATTGACAAAACTAACATCTATGCCCGTGTCTCCCCCGAACATAAACTAACTATTGTCCGCGCCTTGCAAAAAAAGGGTAAATTTGTTGCTATGACCGGAGATGGGGTGAATGATGCTCCGGCCTTGAAACAAGCAGATATCGGCATTGCCATGGGAATCGCTGGCACCGATGTTACCAAAGAGGCTAGTGATATGATTCTCCTCGATGATAATTTTGCCACCATCGTCGCTGCCACGGAAGAAGGGCGAGTGGTTTATAACAATATTCGCAGTTTTATTAAATATATTCTCGGCAGTAATATTGGGGAAGTAATTACTATCGCTGCTTCGCCTCTTTTGGGTTTAGTTACTCCCCTAACTCCCTTACAAATTCTCTGGATGAATTTAGTTACTGATGGTTTACCTGCGTTAGCTTTGGCAGTGGAACCCGCTTCTCCTAATATTATGCGTCGCCCTCCTTTTAGTCCCCAAGAAAGTATTTTTGCTCGCGGTTTGGGAACTTATATCGTGAGAATTGGGATTATTTTTTCGATTATTAATATCACTCAAATGGTGATCGCTGTGCGCTTGGATCCGCTTTTTGGTAATACTGGTTCATGGAAAACTATGGTTTTTACTACTCTCTGTTTAGCTCAAATGGGTCATGCCATTTCCGTGCGATCGAGCGATCATCTTACCATAGAAATGAATCCCTTAACTAATCCCTATCTCTGGGTAGCAGTAACCCTGACGACAATTTTTCAACTGATGTTAATCTATATTCCTGCTCTGCGGGATTTTTTCGGTACTCAATTTTTAACTAAAGAAGAATTATTAATCTGTTTGGGATTTAGTACCTTGTTATTCGTTTGGGTGGAGTTAGAAAAATTATTTACCCGTTGGTATCATCGGCGATAATCAGGGAGCTTTTTTCAGTAAACCGTGAATTGAAAACTCAAATCTGATAACTGAGAAACCCTATCCACAGGGAAACCCATAGTTTGGCTTTTTCAGCTACGATCCTTACATAGCAATACTTTTAAGGCTTAGTGGCTTGGCCGTAAAATTCCAGTTCTCTAGCTGATTGCGGTTTAGCTTACTATTAAAAATTGTTTTGATCTAAGATTGAATCAGCAATATTTTATTGGGAGTATCAAACAGTGGAACCAGTTTCTCTGATTGTCACCGCCTTGACTGCCGGTGCGGTTGCTGCGGTTAAAGATACGGCGGAAAAAGGCGTTAAAGATACATATCAAGGGTTGAAAACCTTGATTAAGCGTAAGTTTGCTAATGATGCTTTGGCACAGGCAATGGTAGAGGCAAAACCAGAGGATGTCAAGAAAGCTGAAGGTTTGTTAAAAGATAAAATTGTCGAAGCGGGGGTTGATAAAGATAATGAAATCACTAAATTAGCCCAAGATTTACTAGACAAGCTCCAAGAACAGCCCGGCGGACAACAAATTATCACCCAAAATATAAGTAATGTCAAATATGCTGCTACCTCTGGCACGGGTAATGCTAGTATTAGTGGCATCACCGAGCATAGCACATCTAAGGATGACTGAGACTGTATTTTAATTAATCAGGATGGTTGATATGTCAGAACCAAGCGAGATTAAACAAAATATTACAGAAGCTCAATACGCTGCTACCTCTGGGACTGGCAATGCAACTATCACGATTACCAATTACTATTATCGAGAAGAAGCAAGAATAGTACCTGCTAATTCTGCTGATGTTGCTGATGATAATTTACCCTGTCCCTATCGTGGCTTGTTTCATTTTGGGCCAAGAGATGCAGAATACTTTTTTGGGCGCGAAAGCTTTATTAAAACCCTATTTCAGACAACCCAAACCCGTAATTTTATCCCCCTATTAGGTGCGTCGGGAAGTGGTAAATCCTCGGTAGTTTTTGCGGGATTAGTCCCCAAATTGCAACAAGAAGGTCACTGGCAGTTTACCCATTTTCGTCCCGGTTCTGACCCTTTTCATGCCCTAGCTTTGGCATTAGTTCCCCTTTATACAACTAATCTCAATGAAACAGAACGCCTCGCTCAAGCGCGTCAGTTAGCCAATTATTTGCGTGATGGCGACATTCCCCTCACTGATGTTGTTGCCCAAATCCAACAGAATTATCCCAGTGAACGGGTGCTGGTAATTGCCGACCAATTTGAGGAACTTTATACCCTCTGTCCTGATGAAACAATCCGTCGTAATTTTCTCGATAAATTAACTACATCCCCTTTTGAAAGGGTAGGAATGGTGTTGGTATTAACGATGCGGGCGGATTTCTTGGGGAATGCTCTTTCTTATCGTCCCTTTGCCGATGTCTTACAAAATACCGACTTGAAATTGGGGCCGATGAATCGAGAAGAACTGACAGAAGTTATTGAAAAACCGGCGCAAAAATTGGGGGTGACATTGGAAGCGGGACTGGTGAAACGCATCCTCGATGATGTGGAGAGTGAGCCGGGGAATTTGCCATTACTAGAGTTTGCTTTGACGGAATTGTGGCAGCGGCGACAGGGCAAAGAATTAACCCATCTGGCATATACAGAAATTGGCCAAGTGCAGGGTGCTTTGGCCCGCCATGCCAATGAAGAATATCACAAGCTGAGTGAGGAGCAACGGGAACAGATGCGGCGCATTTTCATCCAATTGGTGCGCCCAGGAGAAGGCACAGAAGATACACGCCGGCTGGCGACAAAAGCGGAATTGGGGGAGGTAAATTGGGTGCTGGTGAAACAATTGGCGGATGCGCGTTTAGTTGTCACCAGTCGCAGTGAAGAGGCACAGGTGGAGACGGTGGAAGTGGTGCATGAAGCATTGATTCGCAATTGGGGGGAATTGCGGGGCTGGATGGATACAGACAGGGTTTTTCGCGCTTGGCAAGAGCGATTAAGGGCAGGAATGTATCAATGGCAACAGATAGAAAATGGAGACGTAACTGGATGGGATGAAAGCAGATTGTTGCGGGGTACAGCGTTGGCGGAGGCAGAAGAGAATCTGAAACAACGTCCAGAGGATTTGAGCGAAGGGGAGCTATTTTATATCCAAGTAAGTGTAAAACTGCGAGACAAAGAACAAACGCGGCGAGAACGTGTAAGACGACAGACTGTTTATGTTTATGTACTAGCAGGAGGTTCGATTTTGATTTTAGCTTTGGGTATATTGATTCAATGGCAGAACGCCGAAAAGCGAAAAGAAATAAATAACCTTGAACGACAACTAGAGTACGAGAAAGAGTCCGCGAAAGAACAAGTAGAGTCCGCGAAAGAACAAGTAGAGTCCGCGAAAGAACAAGCGAGGACAAGCAAAATTCATGAGAGAGGGAGAATGTGTTACCAACTCCTAAGAGATAGGAATTGGAACCAAGGTTATGGAACGGTTGAGGAGTATGAAGAAAACAAAAGAAGGTTTGATCATTGTGAGTCGGAATGGGGTAAATAAAAGTAACACCGTGTGCGACTTTTTCAAAACTCTGATTTCACAAGTATTTCAAAGATACGGACTTGGCACGTTATTAGTGTCAGTTTCAGTCCTCAAGCACAAACTAAAACCATAAAAGTCGGCTGAATTGCTTATAAAAATACTATAGATGCCCCTTCATTCAGTCAGTTGATGGCGTTTTATTTTTTGCCTTTTTTGCCTGGGCTTCTACTTATTAAATTTTATTAATTAATTGCTCAAAAGTAGTTTCTTGCGGTAGAACAAGATTTTTGGATCGATAGGGTAAAATTTAATAAATATTGCAATTTTATGCCATAACGGAAGTTAATTACAGCAGTTATCTTAATGGTGAAATAACTTCTTTATTTGAGGGGTAATTTTAATCAGTGGGGAAAGGGCGATACTTAAAGATTAATTCTCGCACCGATTCCCCTAGATTTGATCTTAATCCCCTAGACAAATGCCCAAACCCCTGGCGGTTTTGACTAGAGTTTCTTCGAGATCGACGATGCGATAGGTTTTAATCGCCTCCTCAATGGGAACACTGACCACTTGCCGATTTTGCCAGGCCACCATGCGATCGAATTCTTCCCTGGCGATCAGATCCACGGCCGCCACGCCAAAAGCCGCCCCCAGTAAGCGATCCATCGGAGAAGGAATGCCCCCCCGTTGAATATGGCCTAGGAAAGTCACTCTCGTTTCGGCCCCGGTTTCCCTGGCAACTTCTTCGGCTAAATAGCGACCGATACCCCCGAGACGATCTTCCCCTAGGGCTTTCTTTTCCACTAGGCGATCGCCGGTTTCCGTACGCACAGCCTCGGAGACAATAATCAGAGAAAACTGTTTATCCATACGCTGCCGTTGCCGGATCTTCTCGCAGACCTTCTCTAATCGGTAGGGAATTTCGGGAATGAGAATGATATCGGCCCCTCCCGCAATACCGGCAGCCAGGGCGATATGGCCGGCATCTCTACCCATAACTTCTAGAATCATCACCCGGTTATGACTGGCGGCGGTAAAATGGAGGCGATCGAGGGCTTCTGTGGCGATATTAGTAGCTGTATCGAAGCCGATGGAGACTTCTGTAGCTCCCACATCATTATCGATGGTTTTGGGGATACCAATCAGATTAATGCCTCCCTGTTGGGCAATACGGCGCAAAATCGCCAGACTACCATCGCCACCGATGCCGATCAGGGCATCCAGTCCCAAACTATGATAGCCGTCGATGATGTCCTGAGAGCGATCGATCAAGGTTCCATCCGGCATCGGGAAAGCGAAGGGATCCCCCTTATTGGTAGTACCGAGAATTGTTCCTCCCATCACCAACAGGCGATCGACTCCTTCAATATCAAAGATAGTGGTTTTGGGGGGACGGTTAATTAATCCGTTAGTTGCTTCTCGAATACCCACCACTTCCCAGCCATAATTGCCAGTGGCATGGTGGACAACGGCACGAATGGCGGCATTTAAACCCGCACAGTCGCCACCACTGGTGAGAAGTCCAATGCGTTTTTTTTCACCCATAGCTTTTTGTCAGGAGATTAACAAATCTATATTTAGGGAAAAGTTGGGGATAATGCTTAAAAATTAAGAAAGTTTCTAGATCGTCCCTGACAGCTAGGGGAAAAATCGCGATCTTCTGGTTTCTGTGTGGAAACGAGTTTTATAGCTGGACTTCCCCGTTGACAAAAAGCCATAACCTGTGCTGTAGAAGGGATTAAAAAAATTTCCAGCGCCCCGTTACTGGGTACAAATCAGGGAAACTCCCAATAAATCTAACGCTTTTTGTTGCAGTTGGGTCGGTCGAGTTATCTTAGAAAAACGATAACTTCCCTCCCTAA
>SFBI01000072.1 GCA_007095845.1 Microcystis aeruginosa Ma_MB_S_20031200_S102 | reverse complement strand
GATAATGGCTTTAAAAGTCAGAAAGAGGAATAATTCCACAGGCTTGAATTTTGCTGAAAACGAGGTGAAGTTGCCATAATAACCAATTACCAACTCTCCAGAAAGCCACGGAGTTTTGATGATCAGAAGCTTCCGCAGATGAATAACCAAGATTTTCTTCAAAAATCAACCAATGAACGGGTAAATGACCGAGGGGAGAATTCGGCTCTAATTGAAAGTTTAGTTGCTCATAATTGAGCCATTTACCTTCCTTCCGCCAACCTAGGCGATCGCCAAGTTTCTTTTGAGTTTCATAATCCACTAAACCACCGAGACTAGAGAAAATGGCCTGCTGAATACTAAACCCGAAATGACCATGACTATAATGCAGCCAAAGTTGATCAATTTTTTTCAGTTCCGAACAAGGTAATTGAGCAATATCTTGGGGATAAACCTCATTCCAGTAGGTTCTACCCAAAATTTTTAATAGTAGTTTGGTCGTTTGGCGATCGGCCGCTTGCCACTGTTGCTTTTTTAGCAAATCTTGTAATTGATTATAATCAAGATCGGCCGATTCTTGAGTTAAGATATTTGGGGAAGTCGGGGAATTTTTAGAACTAGAAGATTTGTCAAGATTGTTTTGAGGGAATTGAGAAACAACTATTGCCAGGGGAATTTTCGGGATAGTATCTTTTTGACAAACCTCTTGTTCCGCTAAATGAGCAGATAATTTATTGATGGTTTTTTCTAGGGAAATAAATTGTGCTGACCATTCACTTTCATTGAATAAGTAATCATCAAATTGCTCAGAGGAAAAAGCCTCTTTTAACCTTGCTTCTTTCTCGTAACCAGTTGCTAGAAAATTTAACAAAAACTCAGAATTTATGGCGGAATCTGACGTTTCTAAAAGATCAGGTTGAGGTGGAAAAATATTATCTACCAAATACTTAATTTCTCCCACTGTTGCATAAAATTCTTCATCCACCTTAAGGACTTCTTCTATTAATAATTGAAAAGGAGCAAAATAGTCCTGTAAGTAGTTTTCAAAATTAATCGCATTTTGGGCAAGATTAGCAATTTCTTGGCGAACTTGTTGGGATTTGAGTTGGTAATGATTTAATTCCTCATAAATTTTGAGTTCTTGAATAATTGCTTGCACAATTTTTTTCTGCTTTTGAGTATCCTCGGCTAATTTCTGCACTCCTTCCCCTAGTAATTTCGTTTTTCTCAACATCAAAAAAGATGTTTTTCCCAGTAGCAAAATTGCCCGAAAATTTTCCTGTTTTTCTAGCTTCAGTTGATTGAGAATATTTTGATTATTATTATTTTTAATCTCTAACTTTATTCTCTCGTAGTCTAAGATTTTTAATTCTTGATATTTTTGGGAAAATAAAATTTTGAGATTGTCACTGAGTTGGAGTAAAAAACGATAGTATCCGTCTTGATAGATTTCTAGTCCGTTAATTAATAAATTATAGTCTTTAATTAATAACTGCGTCTCAATCAGGATTTCTTGTTGAGTAATTTTTTCTTTTCGTTTAATAATCTTACCAAAATAGTAATGGTAGCGAACTCCTTCTTGAATTAATTTTCGACGTTCTTTGATGATTTTCTGAAAGTTTTTTAGGTATCTATTTTTAAATACAGGAAGTTGATAGCTTTGCTCATAAATGGCAATTTTTTTATAGGTCATCAGATGTGGAGAGTTCCTATTTAGCATAGCTATCTTAGACCAAAAAATTCCTCAGTACTTAGCAATAATCATCGGCTGCTCCCAGCTATTACAAGAGGGAGCAATACCTAATTAAACATTTTCAACTTCAATAACTGGTTCATTTTCAATAACAACTGTTTGAGGATTTTCAGGAGTTGGCTCAGTTACCGTTTCTTGCTGCTTTACCGTCTGTTCTTGATGGTCAGTCAAGTGTTTTTTGGTTTTTAATTTCAGGTCATCAGTCAGAGGTAAAGTATCAATTTCAGCTAAAAGTGTTTCTAGGGATTCTTTTTTACTTCGCTCAGTGTAAAAAGAATTCAGAACCGCTTCAATTCCGTACTCGGCGATCGCATCTCCCAAGACAGTAACTAACCCCATCGCTCCGATACTCAGAAAAACTACAAAGGGTTGTCCGAGGGTCACAATTAGCACGATGACGGCAATAATAGCCGAAGCTAAATAAGCACCTGCTACTTTTTTAATAATGTTATCGAGTTCCATAAAAATCACCTCAAATTTCTAGCGCAGGATTCATTTAATTTTAAAGCAAGGTTACTCTTTCTTCTGATCGCTGTCAAGTAAGGCTTGAAGAAACGGTTCAAGATTTTTGGGACGATAATCGGAAAAAGCTTTTAATCGTTTGACTACACTGTGATGAACGGTAACAACTTTTGTGTTGAAATGTCGCGACTGCTCACCTCCCAAGGCCGACAATCCCTTGACCGTATTATCGAACTTGATGGTCGGGTCTGGTTTAATTTGGAATTCCTCGGATTCAGAGGTGGTTGAGTCAAACTCTAACCCCAATTTTTTGGCTTGATTAATCATCCATTGTAAGGGGTAGTCGGAAAGTCCTTGATATTCTTTTTTACCACCACCTAGACAGGTATGTTCACCGACAAATAAAACTTCTTTGACAACTTGTTCAGGATTTTCGGGGTTGGCTTTGATCGGAGTGGAAGGGAAGTTTTTACGTTTTTCATCAATGGCAACAGCATGAAAAGCATTTTGGATAATCGGACTTAATTTTGTGTTACTAAATTCATATTTTTTATGATAAAACTTAGCTAAGGGAAACCAGGGAGTTAAATCAGGAATACCAAAATGACCAACTGTATCCCAACAACCTAACATCTTGATTGGAATACGATCTTGAAAATCTTCCTTTTCTGTCTCAATTTTTTTGGCATTAGCGGCACGAAATTGTTGAGCTTTGGCACTATCGGAACTAACGTTGTGGTCTCGATAGAGTTGGTACGCCAAGGGAATTTCTTTAATCTTAGAGCGTTTTAGGATTCCACATTTATCGATAAAACTAGCCAAACAACGAACTATATATGCTCCGCGACTAAAACCTAACAAATAAATTTCATCCTCGCTTTTGGGATTGTAGTTAAGGACAAGAAAACGATAGGCATCTTGAATCATTCGATCGAGTCCCCAGCCAAAAGTTTCATTTCCTAAACTTTTGATGAATTCGTTATCTTCTGGGCTGCCAGAACCTGACAGAAAGACGATTTGAGGGGTTTTATCTTCGGCAATATATTTAATGGATTCGGCGAATTTAACCACGTTGGTGGGGTAAGCACTGGCCGAGTCTTCCCAAGAACCATCACAACAAATAATTAACCGTTTTTTTTGGTTTGAATAAGTCAGTATATCTGGTTGAGAAATTGCTTTTTCAGTAATTTCCTCCATTTCATTGCTGGTAAGGGCAGCTTCTTCGGTGATTATAGTTGATTCTGGATTCTCTTCTGGGGAGGGTTCTTGATGTTCGGCTGGAGCATCCTGTTCAATTACTTCTTCTTCTTCAAGGGAGTTAAATATTTCGTTGACCATTGTTATCCTTTTTGCATTCCTTCTAACTTTACTGCTAGTCTGAGTTTTTGATTTAGGGGGCGAGGTCGGTTTGGCGGGAAGACTATCTAGTTGCCAGGTTGTCCCATAAAGAATACCATGATTGCTATAACTTGTTTGATCTTCTGCATTGCCATTGAGTGATAAATAAGTGACTAGGCTAAGGTCATCAACCCTGGGAGATTGATACATCGTTTTTTCGATTTCTTCTTGGCTAAGTCCTTGATTCCAAACAGAAAGTTCGGCGAGACAACCTTGCCAATAATGGGAGAGATTAACAGCGGCTCCTAAGATGATTTTTTCAATTCCGGTTAAGGCACGGTTATGACCGTTGCCACGATGCCATATGATCCCGTTACGGTGGATTAACATTCGGCCTGTGGTGGCATTTTTGACAAAGGCCCAGTGAGTCCAATCACTATAATCTTTAATCTTGACTTTTTTTTCAATTCGATCGAAACCTTCTTCATTTCCTGCGTCCCAAAAAATCGCAGGTTTCACGGGATCGCCCCAGGGCAGGGTAATATGTAGAACGCGGTTATTTTCCCGATTAACAGCTTCTAAAAGAGTCGTTTCTGTGGATAAATTATTTTCCCCTTTTGCCCAAAATGTAATGGTAATACTCTGATCGATGTCAAGAAATCCCTGGGATAGATTAATATGATCATCGATGCCATTAAATTTTAGTACAGAGCGTTGTTCAGCCATTGGTTTTGTCATCGACCGGGGGAGAAAGAGGTAATCAGGGGTTCAGGGATTCTGACTAATCAGAGACTGATCTATCGGTCGTGATTTCCCAGAATTCTACCCCCCAGTTTAACACATTTTAGTTATCTAGCGATA
>SFBI01000071.1 GCA_007095845.1 Microcystis aeruginosa Ma_MB_S_20031200_S102 | reverse complement strand
TCTGGCTCTCGGGGTTTAGGTCTCTAATAAATCTCATTGTATTTTCCTGCTACTTCGTTTCTTCATATATTATACTTCTTAATTTTTTATTTGGGTAATTAATTTTGCATGACTACTTACCAAAACTTTTTGTCCTAAGTACAGAACAAAAAGCTTGAAAAGTAGGCAGAAGTAAGGTTTTATGAGAAATAGCACTAATCTCGAAAACCCTATAAACCAGTATAGTGCCCTAAAGCAATCCCCCCAACCCCATCTAGGGGTACTACCCAATGCCTTCGGTATCGCACTTTAACCCACAGCTTCAATTAGAGTTTAAATGACACCACAAGGCTCAGATACACGACAATCCAAAGTGTAGCCGGAACTGCTAGTCCAGAAAACTTAAGACTAAAAGCCTCGAAGGCCAATGAGCCATCCTTGGTACCGGGAAGAAGATTCACTATTGCAAACGCTGCAATTCCTGACATAGGAACATCAAACGCATAAGGGGGCCACTTACTCACTAACGAAACCACGCTCGGAACGTTAAAAGCTTGTATAGTAAAGCTTTGAGTTTTTGTTAGATTGATATTTATCAACTTTAGAGCATTGCTGGACAGAGAGGGAGCTTGGGGAATTTTCTACATTGTAAGTTCGGAAGAACCAAAGAAAACAAAAGGATACCGTACACAATCAGTCCAATAATCAGCATTAAGACCGTTGCCTGTGCCGCAAGTTTAGTAAACGTCTCCATTATTTTATATCCTGTAGAAATTTTATTAAATCAGTATATCACGCCCAAAAGCGTGTTAGCCAGATTAGCATATTGCCAAAAACCTTGTTTAACTAAATTGGCTCTACCAAACCTGTCATGTAAAACTATCAACAACTTATGCTTGTAAAGCTTGTACACTAAGGCTTTGAGTTTTTGTTAGATTGATATTTATCAACTTTAGAGCCTTGCTATGCAGAGAGGGAGCTTGAGGAATTTTCTACAGTGTAAGTTCGGAAGAACCACTAAATTCCTGACAATTAGGCTAATTCTAGCAATGATTCTTCGATCTGACTGCACCCCTTGACAAAAATTTATAATTAGGGTTTGCTGAATAAATCTAAAAACCTTGTTGGGTAAGAATTTTAGACTTTTTGTCAATCAAAAAGTACCAGACTGGGAGTGATCAGGGGGAAAATTCCTGGACTTTTTCCCTGAAAATTAAATAGTTGACCACGACTCGACTCAGCTTCGCAGCTCGACTGAGCTTCGCCAAACGTCCGAACGTCGCGCACGAAGTGGTCTCCCCACACCCAACCCTTTTTTTACTGAAAAATGATGTTTTCCTTACTGAAAAAAAGCTATAAATGGCTAGGAATAGCGATAATAACGGTGATTTTGGCAATTACACCCGCCGCCATTGCCCAATCAACCACTAGCGCCATACCTCTGGCAAAAATTAACTGGTTACAGGCGATTTTTTTGGGATTTGTGCAGGGAGTGACGGAATTTTTACCGATTAGCAGTACCGCTCATCTAAAAGTGATTCCCGTCTTTTTGGGTTGGGGAGATCCCGGTGTCACCTATACAGCAGTGATTCAATTAGGCAGTATTGCGGCGGTCTTGTCCTATTTTTGGCAGGATTTAAGGCAAATATCCACGGGAATGGTGAAAGCGGTGGCTAGTTCCGATTATCGTTCCCAGGATTTTCGTTTAGCCGTAGGGATTATCCTAGGCACAATTCCGATCGTTTTCTTCGGTTTGTTAATGAAACTTTTCATTCCCGATTTAGATAACTCCCCCCTGAGAAGCATGACAGCGATCGCCTGTGCCTCTATAGTCATGTCTTTACTCTTAGGTACGGCCGAAAAAATCGGGAAACATAAACGCAGTTTTGAGACTTTGCAACAAAAAGACGGGGTTTTAATGGGATTAGCCCAAGCTTTAGCCCTCATACCGGGGGTGTCTCGTTCTGGGTCCACCTTAACTGCCGGGTTATTCATGGGTTTAGAAAGGGCCGTAGCGGCGCGATTTTCCTTTCTGTTGGGGATTCCAGCGATAACTTTAGCCGGTTTAGTGGAATTTAAAGGCGTTCTCGACCAAATTAACACCAGTGAATTAATTCCCCTGGGTATTGGGGTAATTTCCTCAGCGATATTTTCCTATCTTTCGATCGCTTGGTTATTAGATTATCTCAAAAAACAGAGTACCTGGGTTTTTGTCTGGTATCGTCTCTTTTTCGGGGTTACTATCCTGATTGGTGTGGCCTCGGGTCGTTTTTCCTGACCTTTTGGCATTCTAAATAACGTCAGTTCGGGATAAGTAATTCCCACACCCCACATCCCACACCCCCAACCTCATCAACTGTGGTAAAATGCGCTATGGCTCAAAACATTAGAGATAGAAGCACTCCACCATGATTCGAGATATCTTCATGCCCGCGCTCAGTTCCACCATGACCGAAGGAAAAATAGTTTCTTGGGTCAAGTCCCCCGGGGAAAAAGTCAGCAAAGGGGAAACGGTGTTAGTGGTCGAATCCGACAAAGCCGACATGGACGTGGAATCGTTTTATGATGGCTATCTCGCTGTAATTTTAGTCGAAGCTGGCCAGGAAGCACCCGTGGGGGAAGCGATCGCCTATATTGCCGAAACTGAAGAGGAAATTGAACTAGCCAAAGCTCAGGGAAAAACCGCCACAGCCGCCCCTAGCAAGCCCGTAGAGACCCCAGAAATCGCTCCGCCTCCCGTTTCGATCCCTGTCGCCGCCGTTAAAGAGAATGGCCGTTTAGTCGCCTCTCCCAGGGCCAAAAAACTGGCTAAAGAATTAAAGGTGGATCTGAAAACCCTAGTGGGTAGCGGTCCCCACGGACGAATTACCGCCGAAGACGTAGAAAAAGCGACAGGAAAAGTCAGCGCCGCCCCCGCTCCCGTCATTACTCCTCCGCAACCCGTCAGCGTCCCTGTAGCGGCTCCTAAAGCCCCGATTCCGGCCAGCACCCCAGTCGTCGGTCGAACTGTTCCCCTCACCACTCTGCAAAAAGCCGTCGCTCAGAATATGTCGGTTAGCCTACAGGTTCCCACCTTCCAAGTAGGCTACACTATCACCGCCGACCCACTGGATCAACTCTATCAACAGCTAAAATCCAAGGGTGTCACGATGACGGCCCTGTTAGCAAAAGCAGTAGCCAACACCCTCGCTAAACATCCTATAGTTAATGCCAGCTATAGCGACGCAGGAATCCAATACCACGGGGCGATTAACGTAGCCGTAGCCGTAGCTATGCCCGATGGTGGCTTAATTACGCCGGTTTTGCGCTCTGCTAACCAGATGGATATCTATTCCCTCTCCCGCAGTTGGAAAGATTTAGTTGATCGCGCTCGCAGTAAACAACTGCAACCAGAAGAATACAATAGCGGTACTTTTACCATTTCTAATCTGGGAATGTTCGGAGTCGATCGCTTTACCGCTATTTTACCCCCCAACCAAGGTGCAATCCTGGCCGTGGGTGCTTCCCGTCCCCAAATCGTTGTCAACAAAGATGGTTTATTCGGAGTGCAAAAACAGATGACGGTTAATCTCACCAGTGACCACCGAGTCATCTACGGGGCCGATGCTGCCTCCTTCCTGCAAGACTTGGCTAAACTGATCGAAACTGAGGTGCAGTCTTTAACTATGTAATCAGAATCTAGACAGCAGGAGCCTAGGGAGTTTCTCTTTAGCTCCTGCTTTGTTGTTACTAAAAAAATGTAAAGAATTAGCTAAAATAGGTTTAACCTTATCTATCACCCAAAACTATCGCCCAAACAAGGCCAAAAAAAGTGTTAATCTCAGGGAACTTTAAGATCTAAGCTAATATCGGTAAATTAACCCTCAATTTCGCCCTATATATTAAGCCTACAATAATTCGTATTCCCACGCCCTAACGCCTACCCATAGGAAAAAATGATCACAGAGAATAGTCGCTTACGTTCAGAATTTTTAAATACACAGGTTATCACTCGCAATACAGGCAAAAAACTCGGCGTTGTTAAAGATATCCTAGTAGATATCGATCAACGAGAAGTAGTTGCCCTGGGACTCCGCGATAATATCCTCTCCTTGTCGGGAATGCCTCAATATATGTATTTATCGAGCATCAGTCAGACAGGAGACGTGGTTCTCGTGGAAGATGATAACGTCCTAGAATCCGTCGATATCGATGCTTATACTCCCTTAATCGGTAGTGAAGTGATCACGGAAACCGGCGAACCTTTAGGCAAAGTCCGCGATTATCAATTTGATCCCCTTAGTGGTCAATTACATTCCATTATCATCGCTTCCCTAGGATTGCCTCTTATCCCCGAACAATTAATCAGCACCTACGAAATTGCCATTGAAGAAGTGGTTAGCAGCGGTCCGAATCGCTTAATCGTCTTTGAAGGGGCCGAAGAACGTCTCACCCAAGTTAGTGTGGGAGTGTTGGAACGTTTGGGTATTGGTCGTCCCCCCTGGGAAAGAGAAGAGGAAGAAGCTTATTATACTCCCGCTGCTCGTCCAGAAAATCAGTTAGGTACGGGTATTCCCCTCCGCACTCCCGTGGAGGCCGCTAAACCCGTTGAAGAACGCTGGAGTGAAGACGAATGGGAAAAAGAACCCCTGCGGGCCAATCCCCCACCGCAAAAACGGGCCGAAGCTCGTTATTATGAGCAAGAATACGAGGAAGAAGAAGATAACTGGGGAGAAGCTCGCTTAGAACGCACCGAAAGCTTTTCTCGTCCTCAGTACGACGATTACGAAGATAAGGCCGAGGATGATATGTGGGATGATGACGTGGAACCGGATTATAATCCCCCCCGCATCAATATCACCGAGAAGAAAAAAGAGAGAATCCCCGAATACGAAGACGGTTAATCTTTGACAGTCCCCCTATCCATTAGTTACATCTTTCTTAAGATAAAATTTGACAAAAAAAGAAAAGTGTGCTATGTGGCTCAAGGGGGGTTCTCTGGGGGGACTAAATATTTTTGGGATCACGTCGAGTGCAGTGATTTGTCAGACTTTACAGATGTTCAATGAACTCTTCAACTGTGACTTGGGCTTGTTTCAGAATTCCTCTAGGTAAAGCCGTGTGGCTTCTTTCAATCCAGCAATCGCCTGCTCAATTGTTTCTCCTTGATCTACTGTACCAACTTCTGGACATTCAGCAATGTACATATTATCTTCTTTGTACAAAATAATAGTAAAGATGCGATTTTCATGGTGTCTTATCATCTCAGGCTTACTCTGAAAATCATAACATAACTGTTTCTTAATCGTTTGGTTAGAAAATAGCTAGGTTTCCTGATCGTTAACCCAACTCAAGCTTTTTGAAAAACTCTATAATATATTAAGTTATTAGTAATTGATCCAGTATTGTCTCACCTTCCTAGAATTGAGTGAGAAGATTGTGCAAAAACAAGCGTAGAGTTGATTAATCATTGAAATAAATTTGCCCCAATCAAACCGACTCGATGAACTGCTCGATGTCCGATTCTTACGAACCAAATTTGAGCATCGGTCAATCGGGCTAAAAGTTGATCGGAAACTGTGAGGCTGTCTTTTGCTACTTCAAAAGCCCCTGTTTCAATAGAACTCTTGCAAAAGTAATCAAGATATATATTTTTCTCGGTAACGAAGTTCGTAATTGTAGATACCAGCAATCAAATTCAATCTCAGACCAAATCGCCGTCTGCGATTTCTGTATCTTGATGAAAGTATCCGAAATATTTTGAGACGACGATGAA
>SFBI01000070.1 GCA_007095845.1 Microcystis aeruginosa Ma_MB_S_20031200_S102 | reverse complement strand
GGTTGAGCATCAGGGACACGCTCATAGAGATGATCGGTAGCAGTAATCGTATCGTCGGCAAGCTCAAACGCTCCAGTTTCGATGTCGATCGCCACAATTCTCCCGTGATTTCCCTCCTCCACTTGAGAACGTACCTGAGATTCATAAATCTCATTACCACGTCGAGCGAATTCTTCTTTGCTGTAGCGGGGTTGTCGAACTGTCATTGAAGCGACCCTGTGGCAACTTTTGCCCTCCATTTTAACCTAAAAATCGGGAATCTTCGCTAACATTCCTCAACTGGGCCCACAAGAGCGGCATCGCACTTAAACCCACAGTTTCAATCAATGGGCATGGTGCGTTCCCCAAAATCGATCGCTAGAGCAGTAGCACTTGCATTAGGGAACGCACCCTACGAGACTGGCGATCTGCTACGCAGTGCCTTTGGCATCGCAGTTAAGTAGAGTCCCGTACGTTCCAGGGCGCTTGTTAGACAACTGGTGTAGGCTGGGTTAGCTTTCTCTCCCGATCATAGGTGCGTTTTTCCACCAAACATCACCTTTCTCAAAGCAAACTATGCTATCAAAAAAGCTAATCCCAAATGTTTCTCGTGTGATCAGATCTGGATCGAGTTGACCTCTTGAGTGATCTGCATTTAGCCTGTCAATGCAGCCTTTTGAAAAATTTATAAAAGTTTCACTTTTATCGCTCCCACCACCATACTCTTCCCAATATGCAGTATGTAAGTCTTCAACCATGTATATTGCATTTTTATACATTAATGGATAAAAAAACTGAAAACTACTTGTTATATCTGCCATTTGATGGCTGCCGTCATCCAGCACAATATCTGGAACCCCAAATTCATCAATAATTTCTGCAAGAAAAATATGATCTGCTTGATCTCCTATGCGAACAAAGATGCCCTGAGATTCACAGTCCTTGCATTGTGGATCAATGTCAATTCCAATGATTTTTGCCATAGGGCCAAAAAAACGTTGCCACATTTGTAACGATCCACCTTTGCTAACCCCTATCTCAATAAATATAAGCGACTTATTTCTCCAATGTGAAAAGAACCTTTCATAAAATTGATGTGGTCACTTTTACATTCTGGACATTTCATCGTTTTTTTCTTTCATTGAGTTTCTATCTATTTTGCCTTCTCTTCTCTTTATCTGAACAATGCCAGAAAAATAGGAGTACCTCCCTAGCTTAGGAAACGCTATATATGTAAAAGAACAAGATAAAGATTATCTGCAGCTACACCAAAATCTACGATTGAGTCTATTTTGATTCTGATACCCCGTCCGCTTGCGGCGGGATAGTCCGTTTGTTCGCTTGTGCCACGCTACTTTCTTCGCTTATAATCCTTTTGTCTCCTCCATCAATTTTCCGAGCTTCCCTTTTTAGTTACCTTACCCAATTATCAATTATGAATAACACTGAAATCGACTTTCCCAAAGGCTCTAAGAGTGATCTAAGAGATGTTATCACAAATCAGTTACTCATTTTTTTAGAAGCCCAAAATTATGATGCAGCTAAAACTCTGTTAATTCCCGTGGCTTCCGTGGATATAGCAGAAGCGATTGCGGACTTACCTAAAACCCTACAAATCATTGCTTTCCGACTTTTAAATAAATCTCAAGCCATTGACGTTTATGAACATTTAGATAGAAATACCCAATATTTATTAATCGAAAAGTTTAAAAATGCAGAAGCAAATGAAATTATTAATAATATGTCTCCTGATGATCGAGTCAAGTTATTTGATGAATTACCCCCTCAATTAGCGAGGACTTTAGTTGCTCAATTATCCCCTGAAGAAAGAGAGTTAAATGCTTTACTATTCGGGTATTCTGCTGATACAGCGGGGCGAATTATGACCCTGAAATATATCTATGTTAAAGAAACTATTACCGCTAATGAAGCCCAAGCTAAAATCAGAAATTTAGCCGATAAAATTGAAGTAGCTTACTATATCTATGTGACAGATAATAACAAGAAATTACAAGGAACCTTATCTTTAAAAGATTTGATTGTTGCTAAACCAGAAGCCATAATTTCTGAAATTATGAACAGAAATATTATTTATGCCTATACCGATACCGACCAAGAAGAAGTCGCTAAATTGATTCAACGCTATGATTTATTAGCTTTGCCAATTGTTGATAAAGATGAAAACTTATTGGGGGTAGTTACGGTAGATGATGTTATCGATATTTTAGAGGAAGAAGCAACTGAAGATATTTATAAAATGGGGGCAATTAATACAGAATCTGATGATCAAAATTACTTTAAATTGGGCTTGTATAAAATCACAAAAAAACGAATACCCTGGTTATTAATTTTATTAATCACGAATTCTGGAACAGTTTTTTTAATGAGTAATTTTGAGGAAGTATTAGAGGAAGTAGTTGCCTTAGCCTTTTTTACGCCATTATTAATTGATGCAGGGGGAAATATAGGTGCACAGTCATCGACCGTTGTTATTAGGGGATTAAGTACCGATGAATTAAGAGATAAGAAACCGTTTTCAATTATTGTGAAAGAGTTAATAACAGGGGGATTATTAGGAATCATTTTAGCCGTCATTGTGATTGCCATGATTTTTGTATTCTTAGGTAAACCAGAGATTGGTTTTATAGTGGGAATTAGTTTAATTGCTATCTCAATTATTGCAGCGACAACAGGTACAGCATTACCTTTTGTCTTTAACAAAATGGGATTTGATCCTGCTTTAATGTCTGCTCCTTTTATTACGACAGTGGTTGATGTTTTAGGAATTTTTATTTATTTCAGTATTGCTCAATTAATCCTAAAGGAAAGCTTGAGAAATTGATGGGTAAGTCAAAAACATTAGGCCGATTTAAGTCTGAATTGGTGTTCCATAACTTGCCCAGGGTTATATCCTTGAGCGCTCGATAATTTTTAATCCTCAATCCCTCAATTCCAGCCATGATTTAGTCCCGTTTCTTATTACTAAAGTAATTTGAGCAATTTCTCCCCAGAGAATATATAGTATAGACTGATTCTAGAGCGGTTATTAATAGAGTTCTTGCCTAATTAATTTTTGAGACTTCAAAAATGAGAAAAATAGGCATAAAATTGCATAAAATTCTTAGAATGAGCATTTAATTGATTAATGCTCATTCTTAATTCTCCTGACTACTGACTACTGGCTACTAACTCCTCACCTAAGGTCAGATTTTTGATTTTTGCCAGAGGTCTAATTACTGACCCGATTCGATCGCTCCTTCGGCCTCATGGACAATTGCCCTCAATTGATCTAAAGTTTTCTGGTCCACCTGGGTCCATAATCCCCGTTGTTGAGCTTCTAATAATCTTTCGGCCATATCTCGCAATGCCCAGGGGTTTTTCTCCTGAATAAATTGTTGTACCTTCTCGTCAAATAAATAAGCTTCGGCTACTCCCTGATAGATAAAATCCTCCACTAGGTGAGTAGTGGCAGAGTAGGCAAAAATATAATCTACGGTTGCAGCCATCTCGAAAGCGCCTTTATAGCCGTGTCGCATCACTCCTGCTATCCATTTGGGGTTAACCACTCGCGAACGGTAAACGCGGCGAATTTCTTCCTCTAGGGTTCTGATGCGGGGATTTTCCGGACGGGAATGATCACCAAAATAGGTGACGGGATTTTTGCCGGTTAAAGCTCGGACACTGGCAGTTAAGCCGCCTTGAAATTGATAGTAGTCATCGGAGTCGAA
This sequence comes from Microcystis aeruginosa Ma_MB_S_20031200_S102, assembly GCA_007095845.1. Taxonomy (GTDB): domain Bacteria; phylum Cyanobacteriota; class Cyanobacteriia; order Cyanobacteriales; family Microcystaceae; genus Microcystis; species Microcystis aeruginosa_D. The sequence goes on along the minus strand of SFBI01000070.1, from coordinate 45,679 downwards.
AATATCGTGTTCTCGATTGTCCTGATTGTGCAGCACTATCTCTAATTCTTGCAGTCTATTTCTCAATACTTCTGGTAAAGAATGGGCAGTTCCTTGACTATCATAGGCATAACAACTCCAGTTAATATAAGCATTAGCTAAGTCTTGATCATTTTGCCAGTTTTGTGACTCGATTAACCCCTGTAAACCGGCCCCGTAAGCACCCGGTTTGCAGCCAAAGATTCTGGCAGTAGCTCTCAGTTTCGCCTCTTTTTCTCCTAAGCCCTGACTTAGCCAAAACTCCCTCTCTGTCTTCACTTTCGCCGCTAAAGGATTAATTTTTTCCTCTTCCTCTTGACAAGCTACCGCATTTATGCCAGAATTAAGAAGATGTAGTATGCTGGGGAAACTGTCCCTAAAAAAGCCCGATACCCGAACGGTCACATCAATGCGAGGACGGCCTAAGCTAGACGGAGTAAGGATTTCAAACCCGACCACCCGACGGAAAAAACCATCCCAAAGGGGACGAATTCCCAGTAAAGCCATGGCTTCGGCCACATCTTCGCCACTATTCCTCATCGTCGAAGTTCCCCAGATAGAAATCGCCAAAGTGCGGGGATATTCGCCATTTTCTTGGGTATAACGTTCAATTAGTGCCTCTGCGGCCTTTCTTCCCACTTCCCACGCGGTTTCTGTGGGGATTGCGCGGGTATCGACGGAATAGAAATTTCTGCCGGTGGGGAGAACATCGGGACGGCCGCGGGTAGGAGCGCCGGAAGCACCACTGGGGACGTATTGGCCAGCAAGACCTTTTAAGAGATAGGTAAGTTCATCGGGGGTTTGTTTTAAAGCAGGAATTAACTGATTTTCTAGCCAAACCAATTCTTTTGCCGTATTTTCGCCTAGAGGTTCAATTTTCTGGCTAATTAAATCCTGAGCGAGACCTTCCAGATAAGTAGTGGTATCGTTATATTCCGTCAGGGGGTCGCAGTCGAGATGGAGGTCAAGGGCGATCGAACGGGTTAAACCGGGGCGGTCGGGACTAGGAGAACGGGCAATCGATTGGATTAAATCAATTAACTGCTGACCCTGGGGACATTGACCGAAGATATGTAAACCGTCGCGGATTTGTGCTTCCTTGAGTTCACAGAGATAACCATCCACGAGGGTGAGAAATTGACTAAAGGAAGCGTTAATTGTGCCTAGCTCTCGATCGAGATTAGTTTTCGCCACCAGATCGTTAATCCGCTCGCGAATCAGAGCTAAACGAGAAGGATCAAGAGATTCTGCCTGATAATATTCATCGATGAGAGACTCTAACTTTTCCCAATCCCCATACAATTCCGCTCGCGTCATTGGGGGAGTGAGATGGTCGATAATAACAGCTTGGGAACGTCTTTTAGCGTTGGAACCTTCTCCGGGGTCATTGACAATAAACGGATAAAAATTCGGCAGCGACGAGAAAGCAATTTCGGGATAACAATGGGGAGAAAGAGCGAGACTCTTCCCGGGTAGCCATTCTAAATTGCCGTGTTTACCGAGATTAATCACAGCAGTGACTTGGAATTCCTGTCGTAACCAATGGTAAAAAGCGAGATAGCTGTGGGTAGGTTCCAGGTCGGGGGAATGATAATTAAGGGTCGGGTCAAGGTCGTAACCGCGAGAAGGTTGAATACCGATAAAGACATTACCTAACTGGAGGCCCGGGATAGGAAAATCCCTGTCTGGATATCCCCAACGGTCAAGGAGAGCGCTTTGATTATCGGGGGGAAGGGAGGAGAAATAATCTAGATATGCTTCTAGGGAGAGAGATTGATAGATAGGTTTTAATTCCCTTGTCTCCAGGTCATTAGTGATACCGGAAATAAGCAATCGCATTAATTCATCGCTATGGTCGGGGAGGTCGGTGAGGGTATAACCTTGGGTTTGTAATGCGCGAAGAATTTCCAGACCACTAGCGGGAGTATCTAAACCGACTCCGTTAGCGATACGACCATCCTTATTGGGATAGTTGGGGAAAATGAGAGCAATTTTTTTCTGGGAGTTGGGAAGGGAGGAGAGTTGACAATAGTTTGCGGTTAAATCAGCGACAAAATCAACCCGGTGGGGGAGGGGTTGATAGATAACTATTTCCGTTTCTAGTTTCGGATGTCGGGTGAGGACAGATTTAAAGGAAATAGCGCGGGTGATAATTTTGCCATCCATTTCCGGTAAAGCGATATTCATGGCCACATCCCGGGGGGAAAGACCTTGATAACCCTGTTGATAAGCTTCTAAACTGCTGCTGCTGAGGATAACTTGGAAGATGGGTTTATTGAGGGACTGCCAGAAGTGATGATTTTGTTTGTCTTCCGGTCGCTGGATAGAGAAGCTAGTGGTATCGAGAATTAGGTCTGGGGGATGGTGGGAAAAGAGGGTTAATAGTTCCTCTTGCACTTCAATTTCCCGCAGAGAGGAGAGAAAGATGGGGACAGTTTCCATGTTTCTTTGGGTGAAAGCACTGATTAAAGCATCGATAGCTTTGGTGTTACCCGCGAGATAATGGGAACGATAGAAAAGTATCCAAGTCCGTGCTTGGGGTTGGGGTAGGGTTATCTGGGAATAGATTCCCAACCTCGGGACAACCCTAGGAGGAGAGGGAGGATAGTCGAGATGGAGACAGGTATGCGCGATAAATTTAGCAGCATTAATCCAGTTATCTATCCCTGCTTCCGTGAAATAGCACCATAACTGGTTAACAGTAGTCAGGGAAGCAGTGGAATGACTCATCAACTCTAAATCCGGTTTATCCTCTCCCGGGAGGACAAATAAAGTCGCACCAGTTTCCTCGACAATTTCCTTAACTACTTCCAACCCGTAGGACCAACTCCCCCGTCCCCCCAATAAGCGAAGAATAATCACCCTTGCTTGGGATAGTACCTTGTCCCCATAGTTATCGATACTGTATTGCTGCTGTAACTGCGATAAATTGAGGGCGCGAATTGCGGGAAAATTATCCGGTAGATGGTCGATAGCTGCCGCTAGAGTTTGAATATCGGTATCAGCCATGGTGAGGAGGACAATCGGGGCCGGATTTTGGTCAATAATAATCACCCCTTCGGTATCTGCTGTCCAACCACCCGCTTGGGGAGCAATACGATGCATAAATTTTGAGAGTCAGGTTAAATAATGATTAGGTTTTGAGAATCAGGGTCTCGATCGAGGGATTATTTTTAGGTAGATAGAGATGATTATATCTGTCTGTGGCAATTTAAAGAACAGGGAATAGGTGTTAGGGGATAGGGATTAAGAAAAATCTTCACTAAAACCCAAACCCCAGTCCCCTTACTGATAACTGGGGTTTGGGGAAGTGGGAAAGTGGGGAAGTGGGGAAGTGGGGAAGTGGGGAAGTGGGGAAGTGGGGGAATTTCAAATAAAACCCCAACACCCTAAAACCCTAAAACCCTAAAACCCTAAAACCGCAACACCCTAAAACCCCAACACCCCAACACCCTATCTCCTGCCTTCTGATGACTGATAACTGATGAATGATAAATGAATGCTTCTTCCGCTTATGTTTGCTGTCAAGTGTTGTCATTTACTCACCTTGAACAAATTCGTTCTTGGTGGGAACAGTTGGCAATACAGGTGACAGGGCCGAGGATTAGTCTCAGTGAAAGAGATATTCCCTCACAGACAGGGGAAATCTATCAACTCTTGCTTTCCACTGACCTACAAGCTTTATTGTTAGCCAGTCCCCAAGCACATAACTTTGATTACGAAGTCCGCATTAGTTTTGAAGCGAACACGATTAAAAATTTTCTGCAAGGACTGGCCGTCAAGTCTCTCCACCACCCGAAAATTGAGCAGGGTTATCAAATTTTAAATTTGCCTCTATCCAATAATGTCAGCAGTTTTCAAAATAAAATTCTAGTCAAAATTCTCTCGATAACTTCTTCTCCGTCTGCTGATGGGAGTTGTCCCTGCATCTTCTCCGTTGGTCAACCGATAGAAGCTGCCCTATCCCAACAAATCCAACAGGAAAGATTATTAAACCAAGTCATCACCCAAATTCGTCAAAGTCTGGAGTTACCGGTGATTCTGGAAACCGTAGTCAGGGAAGCGCGGGAATTTCTGCAAGTGGACCGATTGTTAATTTATCAATTTTTCCCCAGTACCAGTGAAGTAAAGGGAAAAATAACTTCTGAGTCACGCATTTCTGACCAGATAAATTCGGTGTTAAATTTAACCCCCGAAGACGATTGTTTTTCTTATATTCCCCAATATAAGGAAAAGTATCGTCAAGGATTAATTCTGTCCGTAGATGATGTGGATGTTAACTATTCTTCTTCCTTCTGTTTGTCCGAATTTTTGCGACAACACCAAGTGCGATCAAAATTAATTGCCCCGATTGTGGTACAAGAAGAATTGTGGGGTTTATTAATTGCCCATCAATGTCAACAAAAACGCCGATGGTTGCCCCAAGAAAAGAAATTTTTAGGTCAGATTGGTGAACATCTCGCCATCGCTATCTATCAATCGCAATTATATTCCCAAGTACAGGAACAAAAAGATATTTTTGAGCGCCGGGTAATAGAAAGAACCCAAGAATTACAAGATACTTTAATGACTGCGGAAGCCGCTAACCTCTGCAAAAGTGAATTTTTAAATAATATGAGTCATGAGTTATTAACTCCCTTAACTTGTATTATCGGTTTGTCCAGTACCCTGCAAAAATGCTCGGCAGCCAGTAATTTTTTACCTCCCGACAAACAAAAACACTATCTACAAGTTATTCAGGATAACGGCAATAAACTATTAGAATTAATCAATGACTTGCTTAATTTCTCGCAAATTTCGGCAGGGAAAGCCGTTTTAAATATTAAACAATTTTCGCTTAAATATCTCTGTGATCACGTTTTAGAGATCATTAAAAAAGAGTCAGAAATTAAAAAAATTAATCTGATTTTAGAGATGAAAATTACCGAAAAAGAGCATTATTTTTATGCCGATTATGATCGAGTTCAGCAGATACTTTTGTACTTGTTAAAAAATGCCCTGAAATTTACCCCCGAACAGGGTGCTATCACGCTGAGACTGTGGAAAGAAGGCAGTCAGGTCATTTTTCAGGTAGAAGACACGGGCATCGGCATTCCTGCTCAAAAAATACCGCTTCTGTTTGAAAAATTTACCCAATTGGATGGCTCTCGTAAACGTCGTTATGGTGGTATGGGATTAGGATTAGCTTTAACTAGACAATTAGTGGAACTCCATCACGGCACGATCGAGGTAGAATCTTGCTTAGATAAAGGTTCCATCTTTACCGTCCGTTTACCTCAACAAAAGCCCCCCAAATCTCAACCGCAACTCTCAGAGCATAATCCCCATTTTAATCAGCACCATCCCACTATAGTTTTAATTGAAAGTGACGAAGAAATCGCCAATCTTATTTGTGAGTTATTGATGGTGGCACATTATCAAGTTATTTGGTTAATCGATAGTGTCTCCGCTATCAAAAAAATTGAGATCGTGCAGCCAAGTATTATAATTGTCGATCGGAAAATGCCCGATATATATCATCTCTGTCACCTTTTAAAAAAATCCAGCCAAACTCAAGCCAGTAAAGTGCTAATCTTGAATGATACTCCTGAAATCAGCGTTAATTTCCTCGGTCGTCATGGCATTGACGACTATCTCCTCAAACCGATTCAACCCTCCCTATTGTTGGAAAAAATCCGCTATCTAAACGCTTTATGAGTGGGGTTTGCGGCAAAAAGTTTTTCGGTGCGGGTAGGGTGTAGGGTGTGGGGTTTTACCAATTTTCATTTGGTCAATACTTTTCTTTTTTCTTCAGAAAATAGGACTTGAAAACTAACTATAAAATAGCTAATTTTCAAGTCCTTAATTGTAGGAATCCTAGGCTAAATTAGGATTCACTTTCGATATAGATAAATAACAAACCCATCACTACGGCTGGCATTAACCAACAGACGATCGGGATTAAAATCCAAGGCAGATAAGAAGCTGCGTAGGCACCAGTCATGTCAAATGCTCCTAGTAAAAAAATAAGGAAATGATAATCAGGTAGAACAAGGGTTAATTATTGATTAAAAACCCCGCGCATGATGCCATCAACGACACCAAGATTTTCTAGGAGGAAATAGGCCACAAAAGCGCCACCCATACCACCAATAAAGAAACCAGCAGCGAATTGACTCCAACCCTCGGCCGATTGCAGAGGATCACCACTAGCGGCCTTACCTTGGAAGGAGACAAGACCATAACTAGCTAAACAACCCGTAGCCAAGAGAACCATGGCTAAAGCGGGGATTAAACCGCCGAGATTAGCATATTCCGAGTCTCTCAAGGGACCCAGGACAACCCAGGGACCACCGAGGAAATAACCGTGGGCCATACCCACTTCTAGACCGCGCAGAATCGGAGCTAGACCGGGACGATAGGCAGGTAAGTTACCAATAAAAGCTTTGGTAAAACCAGAAGCGGAAATGGGGGTAGCTAGATGACCAATGAACGGATCATCATTGTAGGGTGTCACCACCTGTTTGTATCCAGTTTCAGCCATTGTGTTTGAGTTCTCCTTTTTCCGATCAACAGGAAAATTGATCATAAAACTTTAAGATTACACTTTAGGCCTAAGAATTACTTCAAGCAACCCCATAGATCGAGTTTTCAAGGGTTGACGGCTGAAACTCTCACAATTCGTTACATTTCTCTCAGGAGACGGGGGAGTGGGGAGCCTTGTTTCAGTGTTGCCAAAGGCACGGCGTAGCCGTCCAGTAAACAGTAAACAGTAATCAGTGAACTGAAAACTCACATCTGATACTAAATCCGTTGAGTATAGGCGACATATCAGGATAGGCAAGAGGCAACCCCCCCGACGTCGGGGGGGCAAGAGGCAAAAGGAGGAATAGATAATCAGTCTTTAATAACTGGATTTAGTATGATAACTGCTCACTGATAACTGCTCACTGATAACTGCTCACTGATAACTGCTCACTGATAACTGCTCACTGATTAAGGGATAATCAACACTGGACAGGGGGCAAGGTTAATAACTTTGGTGGTGACGCTTTCGGACACACCTTCGCTGGTTAATCCTAAACCGCGACAACCCATAACAATCAGGTGAGCATTAATTTCATCGGCCACATCGCAGATGACAAAAGAGGGTATTCCCTCCCTTTCAATCATTTCTACCTTGACACCAGCTTGGGCGAAAATCGCTTGGGCCGATTGTAACAATCTATCCACCGCTTCGATCGAATTCATCTTATCGTCGGCGGCAATTTCCCCGGTGGGTGTCGTTTCCACCACCGACAACAGCACCAAACGACTGTCAAAGATTTTGACTAATTCGATCACACTACTGGTAGCGTCACGACTTTCGCGGCTGTGGTCGATGGGAAATAAAATCGTCTCAAACATAATTAGCAAGTCTCTCCAATCAAATTTTTCTGGGCAAATCGGTCTTGGAACTGCAAAACTGATCCCCAAATCTGAAATAATCTTTGTCAAAGTAATTGCCGCAAGTAGCGATACCCTGATTTAATCTTTATTGTACGGTAAGCAATCTAGGAGGTTATGGGCTGTGCCAAAAAAAACAGTAGCGAATTTAACAGAGGCTGATTTAGCGGGTAAACGGGTCTTAGTCCGGGTCGATTTTAACGTTCCCATGGACAAAGCCACCGGAGCAATCAGCGATGATACCCGCATTCGGGCCGCACTACCAACTATTGAGGATTTAATCAAAAAAGGGGCTAAGGTTATTTTATGCAGCCACATGGGTCGCCCCGACGGTCAAGTTAAAGAAAATTTGCGTCTGACCCCTGTAGCTAAACGTCTCTCGGAATTATTGGGCCAGGAAGTAATCATGTGTCCCGATTCTATTGGTGAGGGAGTGACGGCAGCGATTAGTCAAATGTCTAACGGTCAAGTGGCCCTTTTAGAAAATCTGCGTTTCCACGGTGAAGAGGAGGCAAATGACCCCGATTTTGCCAAAAAATTAGCCGCTAATGCCGATTTATATGTTAATGATGCTTTTGGTACCGCCCACCGCGCCCACGCTTCCACGGAAGGCGTTACCCACTATCTCAGCCCCTCGGTGGCGGGTTATTTGATTGAAAAAGAGTTAAACTACCTACAGTCCGCTATTGAAACTCCCCAACGTCCCCTAGCGGCGATTATCGGCGGTTCTAAGGTTTCTAGTAAAATTGGCGTGATTGAAACTTTATTGGAAAAGTGCGATAAACTGCTCATCGGTGGCGGTATGATCTTTACTTTCTACAAGGCCCGCGGTTTAAGTGTTGGTAAGTCTTTGGTGGAAGAAGACAAACTAGAGTTAGCTAAATCCCTAGAGGCAAAAGCTAAAGAAAAAGGGGTGGAATTCCTCCTTCCTACCGATGTGGTGTTAGCGGATAAATTCGATAAGGATGCCAATTCCCAAATCGTCAACGTCGAAAATATTCCCGATGGTTGGATGGGATTGGATATTGGACCTGAATCAGTTAAAGTTTTCCAAAAAGCTTTATCTAACTGTAAATCTGTCCTCTGGAATGGCCCGATGGGGGTGTTCGAGTTCGATAAATTTGCAGCGGGTACAGATGCGATCGCTAATACTTTAGCCGATTTAACCGCTACGGGTACAACTACTATTATCGGTGGTGGTGACTCGGTGGCGGCGGTGGAAAAAGTGGGAGTGGCGGAAAAAATGAGCCATATTTCCACCGGTGGTGGCGCTAGTTTGGAATTACTCGAAGGCAAGGTTTTACCCGGTATTGCTGCTCTCGATGAGGCCTAATTATCGCTAATATCTAAGGTTTAAACAAGGTGGGTACTAACCCGCCTTTTTTTTATGAATTATGAATTATAAATTATAAATTATAAATTATGAATTATAATACCAAATCCGGTTATTAAAAACTGATTATCTATAGCCACTATTGCCTATTGCCTGTCCTGATATGTAGCCTATACTCAACGGATTTAGTATCATTAAGATAAGTAGTCATACAAAATAAATTTCCCAGTGAAGATAGGCAAGAGGCAATAGGTAAGAGGCAAAAGCTTCATCGAAGTGTGTAATTAATTTTGCTTAGGTACTTACTTCAATCGCGGTAAAAGCGACTCGCTGATATAAATCTGTCAGGGATATTTGAAAATCTAGAGAAAACAAAGTTAAAATCGCTTCTTGATCGTGATAATCCCGAAATGCCCAATGATCGCCTCTTTTATGAAATTGTTCTATATAATAACCATATTGATCGATTAAAATATATTCTTCAAAACTATTAAGAGAGCGATAAAATTTAAACTTATCACCCCGATTATAGTCTTGAGTAGATTTTGATAAAACCTCGATAATTACCTGTGGATTGGTAATCGTATCGGTGCGTCCTCTTTCAAGAATTGGTTCCCCTTTAACGATCACAATATCGGGATAGGTGTACATATTATAGGCAGGTATTGCCAAGCGTAGATCGTTGATAAATATATCGTAGGCTTGATTCTGGATAGTTAAGGGAAATTTTCTACAGAAATTCAAGGCAATGCGATTATGGTTAGGAGTTCCCCCGGTCATAATAATAATTTCTCCATCTCGATACTCGTGTCTGTCGGTGGCAGTTTCCTCTAGTTGAAAGTATTCTGCGACTGTGTAGCGTTTCTCAGTGGTTGCGACCATATTGCCCCCTTGAAAGCAAAGCTCTGTCTTTATGATAACCTGTTTTCTGAAAAGGTAAGTAGCTGGTTATAATTAAATTAAAAATGGATTTTGCCTTTAATCCCCCCTTGATAAGGGGGGTGTCTGACAGTTTTTAACGCCTAGCTACTTATAATTATCGGTTTTAATCAGGTGCTGACTGCTGTATAAATATCGAGAGACCTTGTTAACAAGGTCTCTTCAAAGTGGGTGGGATTATTATTGCTAATTTGCTAATCTGGTTGGGATAATTTGAGGATAGCGCCGGTGACTTTCATGCTTTCTTGATAAAGCACATCTTGGCCCCAACGCTGTAACTGTTTACCTAGAAGAGTTTCTGTTTTTTGGTCTTCCAGATGGGACACTTGTTCAATGCGGCAAGATTGGGCCCCTCCCGAAGCTTCCATCCGCATACAGCCGGTAGTTCCCGAACAAATTACCGTGCAACAATCGGCCTGAAGATTAGTAGAACTGAGTTTAATACTAATCAGATCCCCTTGTATCTCACCCCAATCGGCCACGGGAACACCGGCTAATTCCGCCTCAATTAAACGCTGGTCCAGACCGAGGAAACTAATCCGATGAATAGCGTAATCTTCCGACTGGTAAGTATATCCCACCGGTCGCCATTGTAACCGGCTGGCCATCCAACCGAGGAACATAAAAGCTTGACAAGGATTGCCCTTTTCGTAATCAATAGTGATGCGATCGACTTCCAGAATAGCATCCCGACGCTCTGGCGGATCAAAAGCCTCGGCGGTTAGTTCTTGCCAAGGAGCCAGACGACTCCAGTTTAGGTCAGCTAATGGTACATCTGTTGCTAATAAATCCCCCACCTGCAGCAGTTCCGTTTCTGGTTCCCGAAAAGTGCTGGAATCGACGATAACCGTATCACATTGACCGGCCAAACGTTTAAATAGTCCATATTCGCCATCGGGACTGGCTTTCCACCAGAGAAATTTAGGCAAACTGGGAATAGTTAACTCAGAAATAATGCCGCCAATTCGTTCCAAAGCTTCCGCTGTACCGCTTAAAGTGACGTATTCACAGCAAACTAAAGTGTTCTGACTACGTTTGTTAACGGGACAATAGGCAGAAACGGAGGCTTTCACCCCTTCATCGGCCTCGGCGGTGGGACAGAGGGTAATAATGCGACAGGGATTGGAAGCAGCGATCGCATCTGCCACCCCAATCGCGTCCAAATCGGCGGCGTATTGACGATGATTAGCCCCGTCCTCGGCGTTTTTTTCCGCTTCCCAGGCTGCCCTTAACCCGGCGACAAATTCATCGCTAGAAAGCCCAGTTATTTCTAGTCCTAGGTCTTTCTGGGCCACTTTGATGGCGGCGTAGGTCCGCGGACCGGCAATACCATCAATCGGGCCAGTGTAATAGCCGAGAAGGGTTAACAATTCCTGTACCGCGTCGGGTTCATAGACAATAAAGCTAAAGGTGGTGGCCCGGGTAGCGGCCATCCCATCCTGATTATTATTGTAGGATTGCCAGATATCGCGCAGTTCCTGCTCGATCACATCGATGGAAACATCTTTTGGTGCTTGCAGGGAGACAATGGGGGGGCTTTGGGTAGTCATGTCAGTTATCAGTTATCAGTTATCAGTTACCAGTTACCAGTTACCAGTTACCAGTTACCAGTTACCAGTTACCAGTGATTCAGTTACCAGTTACCAGATGTGAGTTACCAGTTATCAGATGTGAGTTACCAGTTATCAGATGTGAGTTATCAGTTATCAGATGTGAGTTTTTAGTTATCAGATGTGAGTTTTTAGTTTACTGATTACTGATTACTGCTCACTGATTACTGCTCACTGATTACTGCTCACTGATTACTGCTCACTGATTACTGCTCACTGTACTAGAGTCGTCGCCAACGACGGCCATCGCGGTTAAGGAGAAATTCCGCTTCTGTGGGTTCCCAGGTACCCGCTTCGTATTGGGGTACGGAGGCAGGATCGGCGGGAGCGTCCCAAGCGGCGAGAGCGGGAGTAACGATGCGCCATGCTTCTTCTACCTCGTCAGAACGGGTAAATAGGGTTTGATCTCCTAACATAGCGTCTAACAGTAGGCGATTATAGGCATCGGCGCTGGTGACACCGAAGGAGGAACCATAGCTAAAGTCCATTTCTACCGTGCGTGTGCGTAATTCCGACCCCGGCATTTTCGCCTCAAAACGGAGGGCAATACCTTCGTTAGGCTGGATTCGCATACTCAGTACATTTGCATTAGTTTGTTGAGCTGCCGATTGGAAAATTAATAACGGCACATGGCGGAATTGAATGGCAATCTCGGAAACTTTTTTAGGCAGACGTTTACCAGTACGCAGATAGAAGGGGACACCCTGCCAACGCCAGTTATCTACCATTAATTTCATGGCCACGTAGGTGGGAGTGGTCGATTCCGGATTAACCCCCGGTTCTTCCCGATAGCCCGGAATGGGTTTTCCTTTCATCCAACCGGCTTTATACTGGCCGCGGATGGCGGATTTTTCTAGGTTATTAATATCGGCCAGGTGAGTTGCTTGTAGGACTTTGACTTTTTCGCCGCGGACACTATCAGCGTTAATAGCGTTGGGTGCTTCCATCGCCGTTAAGCAGAATAACTGCATCAGGTGATTTTGCACCATATCCCGCAAAGCTCCCGATTTTTCGTAATATCCGGCCCGCTCCTCCACTCCCACGGTTTCGGCCACAGTAATCTGGACGTGATCGATAAATTGACGATTCCAGAGGGGTTCAAAGATGGCGTTAGCAAATCGGAACACCAATAAGTTTTGGACGGTTTCCTTGCCCAAATAGTGGTCAATGCGATAAACTTGGTTCTCCTGACAAACCTCTTGTACGACTCGATTGAGAACTTGGGCAGAACTGAGATCTTTGCCAAAGGGTTTTTCGATCACTAACCGGTGTTTAATCGGGTCTGTGAGCATTTCGGCTGCCCCGAGGTTTTTAAGACCGGGGGGAAAGAAATTAGGAGAAACCGCTAGATAAAAGACTCGATTGCCGCGAGTTCCCCGGATTCCGTCTAGTTCTTCCAGAAAGACTTTCATTTTGGCGTAACTTTCTGGGTCGTCCATGTTGCCGGGGAAATAGTACAACCCTTGGGCGAAGTCTTGCCAATATTCCTCACTACCAATCCCGTCGGAAAATTCTTCGATGCCTTGGCGCATCTGTTGGCGAAAATAATCATGACTCCACTCTCGGCGCGCTGTACCAACGATGGTTAATTCGGCCGGCAGTCGTCTTTCCCGTTTCAGTTGATAGAGAGCAGGAACCAGTTTTCTTTGGGTTAAGTCTCCTGATGCCCCAAAAATGACTAAGATTAAGGGTTCTGGGGTTCTTTCTTGTCGCAATCCCACTCGGAGAGGATTTTCGAGCAGCTTTACCATAGGATTTTGTCTAGCCGAGGTGCATTATTTCCTAGTCTAGCGGGAATACTCGACGGCATACCTAAAGTAAAAATTAATAACCACAATCAGTGATCAGTGACCAGTGACCAGTAAACAGTAAACAGTAAACAGTAAACAGTAAACAGTGATCGGTGATCATACTAAATCTGGTTATTAAAGACTGATTATTGATTCCTCCTTTTGCATGAGTGCCTAGGCCTTTTTGAAATCAAAAAGTTCTGGGTCCGGGAGTGGTCGGGGGCAAAATTCAGGGAAAAAGTCCCTGAATTTTAGGTAATTGACCACCCAAAAATGGGTGAAACCCCACAACCTACTACTAGGAACAACTTTTTGCCGCAAACCCTACTTATTTTTTGGCGGTTTTAACACAATCGAGGGTACGGACAATCGCAGCAGCCGCGTAGTTACGACGGGCGGGATCATTTGGTACAAAGGCACTACCCTGTTCGTTTAAGGGAGAGGCCACAGCGCAAAATCCCGACATCTGGGTAATTAACCCGGCAGCCCAATGACCGGAAGTATCGGAAAAATTGACGGGGGTTTTTGTTTGGGCTAAATCGGGGGCTTGTTTTTGCTGAGTTTTCAGGTAGGTGGCGGCCTGTTTGAGAATCGCCATCAATTCGGCCCGGGTGATGGGGTCGGTGGGACGAAATTCGCCGTTAGCTTTGCCAGCAACAATACCATTAGCCCGGGCCCATTGAATTTTTTTGGCACTCCAACGCGTCGCGTCCACATCGTTAAAACTGCCGCTGCCGGGGGGAATCTCTTCTAGGTTAATTTTGGTGACAGTTCCCATCCCTTCAATAATCATCGAGACGAATTGTTCCCTAGTGACGGGATTTTCGGGGCGGAAGGTGTTATCTTCTTTAAAACCGGCCACTACCCCAAGTGCGATCGCTTTTTCAATCTCAGTTTTATAGATATCGCTGCTAATATCCTGGAAACTAGATCCAGAACTGGGGGGGGGAGTGGTTTCGCTGATGGGAGGTCTGCCGACGGCTGCGAGAACTTCCGCTTCTTTGCCGCTAAAGTAGAAGTGGCCTAAACTTTTGCCCTGGAAAGTACGACGGCTAAATCTCCAACCCGGTTCGAGGATAATTTTCATAAATCCTGTTTGCATTCCTCGAGTTCTTCCCACCACTAATTCGGGTCTGCGAGCATCCCGGGGAGTTCCCACTAAGTATAATTCGCCGTTGCGTTCCACAATACGCAGGATATAATCTAGGCCAAAATCCCGGCCATCAAGACGGATAGAATAACCATTACTATCGGTGGCGCGGCGACAAATGCCGGTAAAGTCAAAGTTGAGGAGCAGCGGGTCAATCATGACCGGACCTGAGCCACTTTCACTCCAACACTTCTGTTTTCCCTGGATTTGTTCCAAGACTAGCAGGTCAAATTTATTACCTCCGTAGGGACGAGCGATCGCTACTACCTGGGTCTGCTCGATGTCCTGTTCGTCAAAGTTGGCCGCTGGTGTGGCAGTTATGCCCAAGGTCATTAGGGCGGTTAGGGCGATCGATAATCTGGCTTTCATGATCTTTATCTATAAGACGTTTTTTGTAGTAAAAATAGATGTGCTAGTCCCAATATTCTAGGACTGAATACTTCCGGTGGTTGTTCCAGACTGCGCCGGATTGTTGTCTGTCCGCAGCAGTTTTCTCTCAATCTTCAATTTTCGAACCCATTGATCTGAGCAATATTCTGATGGAACTGGTGGGTTGAGCAATATTAGCTCGGTTAGCTGTTGAAATTGGGAAGATTTTGGCGGATTGTTGAAAATTTTAGCCAGCTATTCGAGTCTTAGGCTAAGATGGGAAGAGAGGCTTTTAATTGGCCGCAGCCCTTGACTTCCTCACAGGATTTAAGCCCAATAATTGCCTAAAAAGTGGCAATTAATCGATCGAGGGCTATCAGTGCCGCGGTGAATTATCATAGTTCATTAGCTCTGGTGAGCCATTGCCCTTTCTTTGGTGTGTGTGAGGTAAAAAATTATGAGTAACTCCCCTGGTGATCCTTCTCCTCGTCCTAATCTTTTTCTGAGTCTTGGTCGATTTTTCTGTCGCCCTTCTACTTTAATTGTTGGGGGAATTACTCTCCTAGGAATTACCTCCCTTGGCTATTTTACGACTCGTTATTTAGTTTATGAACGTCTCACTCCGATTTTAGATAATATCTTCAGTGAAATGCTGCACAGACCCGTCAGGGTAGGTAAGATAGAGGGCTTTTATTTTAATCGCATTCGTATCGGTAAATCGGAAATTCCAGCTACGGCCAATTCTGCTGATAGTTTGTCTGTTGATGCGATCGAATTGGGATTAAATCCGCTGCCCTTACTTTTGGGTCTGCCGCTGCCGGTTGATGTCAAATTAATTAATCCCAGTATTTTTCTTGATCAGGATCAAAATGGTCAATGGCTCGATAATTTAGAAAAAATAGCTAGTAACTTAGATCGGGAGGCACCCATCAGGTTAAATCTGGGTTTTCAGGTGGAGAAGGGAGATATTACTATCCAACCCTATGCCTTGAAAAAAACAATAGAAATTAAGGCCGATGGTCAAGGAAGATTTATTGATAATCAAAGGCAGCCTCTCACCTACAATTTTAGCGCAGAAATTCTCCAAAGTCAAGTAAAAATTGCTGGAGAAACGGCGTTAAAAACGGGTGAAAGTCAAACTAATCTTCAGATCGATCGTTTGAACTTAAGTGAACTATTAACTTTAATTCCTCGGAGCAATTTCCAATTAAATCAAGGACAAGTAAATGCTAATATTGCTCTCAATATTCCCAGTTGGGCAAAGCTAAATCAAACCGAAGGAAATGGAAATTTTCAGGTGACAGATTTGGCGGGAAAATTCCAACCTTTCCAGTACCCAATTAAGCTGACAACTAAGTTAAATTTACAGGGGGATAAAGTATTAATTGAACAAGCGACCGCAAGTATTGGCAAGATTAAAACTGAGGTGAAGGGAGAAGTAAATTGGCAAACTGGTTATCATCTCAAGGTCGCTCTAGAATCGGTAGATTTACAACAGCTTTTAAGAATTATTTATCTGCAATCACCTCTAGATTTACGGGGAGAGGCACGCTCTACTTTTCAAGTGACAGGAAAATTAGATCAACCTCTAATTAAAGGAACCGTTAGCAACAGCAAACCGATTATTTTTGAGCAAACACCTCTTCAATCAATAACCAGTAATTTTCAAACCAATCTCAATAGTCTTAATTTAGATAAAATTCAAATTAAACCCGTTGCAGGTGGAGAAATTAAAGGGGAAGGAAAATTGCAGTTAAATATTCTGCAATCCCTGCAAAAAAATCAACCTCTTGACGGAACAAAAATGCCAATTAATTTGAATTTACAAGCGTATTTTCCCACGAGAAAAATTTTATCTCAATTGGCAACAATTCCCACTAAAATTGAGATAAACGATCTGCAAGCTAAGATTAAAGCTAGAGGTAGTTTAGGACTGCCCCAATTATTAATTAATTGGCAAATACCCATGATTAATCAGTCAGGATTAATCAATGTTGCTGGGGAGGGTAAAGTATTTTTAGGTGGCAACAAAATAAATTTAACCGATACGGTGATTAAAACAAATGGCGGCAAACTACAGGTTAATGCTAATAGTGATTTTACTAGCAAATTAGTCCAGGCAAAAATCACGGGTAATAACTTTTTATTGACTCCTTTTGTGCCTATCGTTTGTCAATATGTAGATATTATTTGCCCCTACTTAGAAACCTTAGAACCCTTAAATTTAGAGACAGCTAATATTCAGGTTATTGGCAAAGTTGATCAAATCAATATTAATACTTTAAACGGAATTGCTAACTTAAGAATTAGCGGTAAACAAGGCACAATTTTAGTCAATAGTCAAGTATTGCAAGGAAATCTTCAGGCCAAAGCTGTCTTAGCAGGATTGCCGATTAATTCCCTATTACCTAACTTACCAACCCAAGTTAAATTAATGCAATCGCAAATTAATTTACAGGGTTATTTAGGGGAATTACTGAATAATAAAAATAATATTTTCAGCAGTTGGCAAGGTCAAGGTAATATGCAGTTATTAGTGGATAATAATCCTTTAATTGCCACAGCCAAACTAAATCGAGGTTTCCTGACAGGAACAGTCAATACCAGAGGAATTAGTCTCAATAATTTCACAGAAAATTTAACAATTCCCGTTAGTTTAGGCAGGGCAAAAATCAGCTTTGCTGGTAGAATAAATTCTCTGATTAGTGGTACTTTGACGGATTTAAAAACTTGGCGCGGAGAAGGAGATATACAGTTACTTGTCAATAATCAATTTTTAAGAACGACAACCCAACTGGAAGAAGGTATTTTAAGCGGTATAGTTAAGACAGATGGGATTAACTTAAATCCGTTTTTACCCAAGATAAATATTCCTGTTAGTCTAG
Organism: Microcystis aeruginosa Ma_MB_S_20031200_S102; assembly: GCA_007095845.1. Lineage (GTDB taxonomy): Bacteria > Cyanobacteriota > Cyanobacteriia > Cyanobacteriales > Microcystaceae > Microcystis > Microcystis aeruginosa_D. Next base: position 28,160 of record SFBI01000070.1, on the reverse strand, counting down.
GGAAAACCCAGGTCAATTTCACTGGTGCAATCAATAATTTACTAGCGGGAAAAATTCCTAATTTGTCCACCATCAATGCTAGGGTAAATACTCGCTTGTTAGTGGATAATAATCCTATTAATACTGATATTCAGTTAAACAAAGGTATTTTTAATATTCTCGGTAGTTTAGAGCGTTTTCAGACTAATGTTCCCCTAGCGTTGAATATTTACCAAACGAGGTTTCAAGCAGCAGGAAATGCTCAAACTATTTTCGACTCCCTGCTAGAAAAACAACTGAACTTAAGCAGTGTCAAAGCAGTTTTCAACTCTCGTATTAATGTAGCTCAAGGAGAGATTAAAGCTAAGGCACAACTTAATAATAATTTCTGGCAAAGTGATATTATTGCCGCTAATCTTGATCCCGCTGCCGTACTGGGGCAATTGCCAGGAATAAAATCGATCTGGATTCCTAACTTAGATTTTAGAGCTAATCTAGCAGGAAATATTAAAGAAATTTGGCAGGGAGTAACACCAATTCAGGTTAATAATCTTTCGGCACAGTGGGGAGAAAATAGCTTTAATGTGCGAGGAAATATTCTTTTAGCTAATCTTACCAGTCAACCCGATATCGCTGAGGTTAACTTAAATCTACAGGCAAAAACCGACCTTGCTGCCGTACCGCTAAATCAGATTATATCACTTTTGCCGATTGACTCTAACCTAAAACCCAAAGAATTGACACTAACAGGGATAGGAGAATTTCAAGGACAAATCACAGGAAAAAATCTCTTAAGTGCTTGGCAAAAAGTGGGAAATATACAAATCAAAGGGGATATAGATTTAGCTAACTTTAGCATTAATGAGCGACTCTTTGAACCCCTACTAAAAGGAACAATTCAAGCAGGAATCGGTCAAAATATTAGTTTAAATCTGCGGGGAAATCAAGACATTATTGACCTAACTTTTGATCCTTGTCAACAAAATAATTGTCTGCTGCCCTATCTTCCCCTAGAGATGAATATTCGCCAAGCTTTTGGAAATAAGACTACTTTTCTAGCAACAGCTAAACGAAGCGGAGAAAAATTAAATGTTCAGATTGCCAATTTTCCCCTAGAAATCCTGAAAATATCTCCCACGGCAGCCTACAATATTCCGGGGATTATTACTGGACAATTGAGTGCTAATCTAGACATCAATTTATTTAACTTACAGGGACAGGGACAACTAGAGATTAATCAACCTAGTTTAGGTAATTTAATTGGGGAAAAATTAACAGCAAATTTGGTTTATCAAGATTCCATCGTTCAACTACAATCGGGAAGTTTGCAAGCAGGTGCAAGTCAATATAATCTGCAAGGTTTATTTAATTGGCAAACCCAAGCAATAGAAGCTAAACTCAGGGTAGATCAAGGTTATATTCAGGATTTATTATCAGTTGCTAGTATCTATGATTTAACCAGTTTAATCAACTTTTTCTCCCCAGAGAATAACCCAGCTATTGAACTTAGTCCCCTAGCAGTAGGTAATCCCGAAGCTTCCCTAGCACAACAGGTAAATTTGCGGGCAAAAATTGAAGAAATAATCCAGAAATTAGCAGGGGAAAGAGGGGTACTTGGGATACCTTCTGAACTAGATTTTCGCGGTCGTTATCAAGCAAATATAGCCTTAACTGGGACTTTAAAAAATCCTGATCTTAGCGTACAATTTCAGGGTAATCGATGGGAATGGCGACCCCAAAAACCGACGGTAAATATTGTTAACCCTCTGGGAATTGTCACCACCGATACCCAATTAATTCCGATTGATGAAGTAACAATTAATCTTAACTTAAATCGTCAGTTGCTCAGGATAGAACCGATTAGATTAAAATCACGAGATTCTTCCGTATTTTTAGCGGGTGATTTTTCCTTAAAAAAAGTAGAGGGAACTTTTGTTGTGGAAAATCTTTCTCTCGACCTCTTGAGAAATTTTGTGCAGTTTCCCTTAGATGTATCCGGGAGTCTAAAAACTCAAGGACAAATTACAGGAACCTTATTAAATCCTCGTATTCAGGGTAACTTTGCCTTTATCGATGGTGCAATTAATGCCCAAAATATTAATCAGGATATAATTGGGTTATTTACCTATAATCAGTATCGTTTTGATTTGCGGACAACCTCCTCTGAATCAATCCAACTCTATGGCAGCATTCCCTATCCTCCCTTACCGGGTAATGATCAATTAAAAATACAAGCAAAATTAGGAACCGATGCAATCAAATTAATTGAAGCTATCAGTCAAAACGCCATCGAATGGGTTAAAGGTGAAGGAGAGGTAGTTCTTTCAGCGACGGGAAGATTAGATGTAACAGAGGGATTAAAAATCAAAGATTTAGAAGCAAATGGTATAGTTACTCTCGATAATGTCGCTATCCGCAGTGTTGCTTTTCCAGAGATTTTAACCGTAAATGGCCGCATTGGGTTAACCCCTGAAAGCTTAACAGTAGAGGAATTAGAAGGCTCGATCGCTGACAGACAAATTTCTGTGGTGGGAGTTTTACCTTTCTTTCAAGCCATCAAAAATAGTTCTAATCCTTTAACAGTTAATATTCAAGAGGGAGATATAGCAATTAATGGCCTTTATCGGGGATTAATTGCCGGAAATGCCGTGGTGACAGGGACAGTCCAACAACCAATTATTGGGGGGAATGTGCGTCTTTCTAGAGGTAAAGTTTTTCTTCCTCGCACCCCAGAAATTAATCAAGAAACCAATAAACCAGTGAGTCGCTGGCTGCAGCCTCTCAACATTCCTCAGACGACAAATATCACTCCAGTTTTAAATAATTTTCAAGTGTCTTTAGCAGGATTATCAATTGAACAAGAACCTTTATATCAATTTGATTTTAGTGGTGCTTTAACCTTGAACGGTCCGCTCACTCCACTAGAGAAATTACAAACCAATGGAGTGATTAATCTCGATCGAGGACGGGTTAGCTACATCGATACGCGTTTTCTTCTTAACCGACGCAATCAAAATGTTATTGTTTTCGATTCTAGTCGCGGGTTGGGACTTTTAAACCCCTTTGTTGACATTCAACTGCGAACAATTCTCAGCGAATTTTCTCAATCTCGCGATTTTGCAATCTCCCGTCCGGGGGGGGATTTTCCTAGTAATGAAATTCCCGATGATAGCCTCAATCGCATTCAAAGGATTGATGTCACCCTCAGCGTTGAAGGGGAATTAAACCGCTTGCTACCAAATTTAGGTCGCAACATCAATGAAGTCTGCCAAATTCGTCCCGATAGTCCCCCTTTTCCCCTAGAGGAAAACTATACAGATGCAGAATTACAAAAAGCTGCTAATTGTTTACAAGCAGTAGCTTTTGCTAGAGGTGAAGATGAGGGATTGCTTAATACTCCCCTAGTTAAATTAACCAGCACTCCCCCCCGCAGTCAAGGGGAAATTGTTCGACTTTTGGGGGAACAATTGCTATCGGTTTTTAATGGTTTACAGGGAAAAAATACAGAACAATTGATTCAATTTGGAGTGGTTCAGTTGGCCATTCCCCTCTTAGCGCAAGGAGTCGTCTATGATGTGGAGAATGCGGTCAGTAATGCGATCGGAGCAACAGATTTTAATATTCTTCCTAATTTGGAAACCGTTTATCGAGTTAATTCTCAGTCTTTTATCCGCTTCTCCTACGATTACAATTTGAATGAGTTTACCGTCCGCTATCAAACCCAATTTTAAAGTAAGATTGAGAGATATAGGAGAGTTCAGAAGTTAGGAGACAAGGGAAAATTAGGTTATACTTCATCTTAAGTACCTAAGCAAAATTAATTACACGCTTCGATGAAGCTATTGCCTCTTGCCTCTTGCCTCTTGCCTATCTTCACTGGGAAATTTATTTTGCATGACTACTTACTTGATATTCTATGATTATTCGCGAGGCTAAGGAAACAGATTTACCAACAATTATCGAGATTTATAATGCTGCTGTTCCCACTCGCAAGGCAACTGCTGATTTAAAGCCTATTTCCCTTGAAAGTCGGCGAGAATGGTTTAAAAAGCACGAACCTGAACAGTATCCCATCTGGGTAATAGCGATCGAAGGTCGGGTGGTAGGTTGGCTGAGTTTACAGATGTTTTATGGTCGTATCGCTTACCAAAAAACGGCAGAGGTTAGTTTATATATTGCCCCCGATTATCAAGGTCGTGGAATTGGTAAATTATTAGTAGAATATTGCTTGAATCGTTGTCCCAAATTGGGTATATCTAATCTTATCTGTATTATTTTTGCCCACAATCAAGCCAGTATTTGTCTCTTTGAAAAATTCGGCTTCCAACGATGGGGTTATTTACCCCAAATTGCCGCTCTAGACGATTTTCTGGCTGATGTGGTCATTTTAGGAAAAAAAGTCGCTTAAATAGGCAATTTTCCCATAGCTAGACTAAATTCTAGACTTAGTTGAATATAAGCATTTTCTGATTCGCCTAGAGATGGTTTCTGGTTGAGAGAAAAGAGATAGTCTTCATACCAAATCTCAGAACTTCCCGCACATTTTTCATCTCTAAATAACCATTGTTGAAACACTTGTTCTCTACCATCCTGAGGGACAACAATCTGATAAACTTTTAGAGATTTTTTAGCAATTCTCCGGCTGCCCTTGCTGGTTAATTCATAACCTAACAAGTTCAAACAATTACGAATAATCGTCAGAGGACGGGAAGTATTAGAGAGATTAATCTTGGTGATAGTTTTAATCTCGTTACGATTTTTAATGGCGATTGCAGCCATTTTTTGTAAATCGGTATCATGGTTAGTTAATTCTCTTTCAGGGTTAGCTAATAATACGGGAATTCCCAACACTTCTAACGTCCCGATAATCACTCCTAATTGACTACCATTAAAATCAGGAATAAATAAACTTCCGTGACCTGATTCTATCAGTTTACGGGCAATTAAAGCATCTCGATCACACAAAAATTGTCGCCCAATTGTCAAAAAGTAATGTAGGCGTAGTTCTTGATACCATCCTTGATCATCTTTAATCACTAATTGCGGTGTAATGGGAATTCCATAGCGTTTGTATAGGTCATATTTCCTGATAATTCTCCTTTCTTTCACTGACTTAATTAACTGTTTTTTTAGCAAACGATATTCTGATTCCGTGATCTCGGCTGCGCTGGCAATTGCCTCGCATTCAGAACGATAATTATGTTCCCTAATTTCCTCAATTGCTGCCGTTAACTGATTAGTTGTTTCCAGTTTTTCTTCCTGATTCCGTTCTTTAATTCTATGACCTTCTGTTTGTAAAATCCCTAGAATTGACTGACGATAGTTAAGCATATAAGCATTTATTCGCACAGCCATTTTAGCCCAACAGAGGAGGGATTCTGCTTGAAAATTTGTATCTAAATCCTCCAGAGATTCTAAATCTGATTGGTGTAGTAAGCGAATATTCACCTCGGTTAATCGGTGTCCAGAGGTGAGAAGTTTGGGAATAGAAGTGGAACCATTGCCCACCTGATTAAATCCGTAGGCTGCTGACCAAATATAACGAGGAATATTCTCCCTAATTCTCCCTAAAAATTGAGCGATAGAAGTGGGAGTCTGAATCCCCTGCGCTAAACACCAAACCGAGGTGAAGTGTTGCTGAATATCAATACTAATTCCCGTTTCGATCGCAGGACTAGCTAGAACTATATCATAGTTAAGTAACAACTGATTTAAATTGCCAATCGCTTGATAAGCATCGTGACTAGAATCTTGCAATGACTCTGAGTCTATCCGTAGAATTTTCTTTTGAGGGAATTGCTTTTTTAAATAAGACTCTAGGGTAATCGTACCCCATTTACTGGTTAACTTTTGTGCTGATAAACAAACAAAAGGTTTTCCTCCTTCTTTAATATGTTTTACTAAATCCTTAACTAGTTGTTCGGGAGTATTATCAGAGTAGTTATAAACTCGCCAAGCTTCTTGATAACTTGGTTTCCACTCGTTATTAATTAGAAAAGTTTCTAGTTTAATTGTCGCTAAAGAAGTTAAGTATTCTAAGGAAATATCACTTAAATCAGCATCAGCAACTAAGATTTTACCCCCACTGCTGACCACAGTTTGCAGCAGCGACTTTAGGGATTTTAAAATTGCCACTCGATTAGTTTTGCAAGTATCCCCATTTAACCCATGCCATAGAACTTGTTCGATCTCATCAATAATAATAATAGCTTCTTGCCAATCTTCTGCTTGAAATTTAGCTTGTGATTGGGGATGAAGAGAGTCAATACATAAACCATAACCGTAAATTTGTGCTGCAGGATTGTCCCTAATATTACTGATATAGTTTAAACCAAAGCGTTGACATAACTCCTCTACCAGTTTCACCCGATGACCGATAACTAAAACTTTTTGTTGATTGGCAATAGCCTGTTTAACTATCTTGGCTAAAAACTCAGTTTTCCCCGTACCTTTAGCCGATTTAATCGCCATTAACTGCGCTGATGTCGGGATGGCAATATCTGGCAAGTAACGACTATTTAACTCTAGATTAGGTGAGAGAGTTAAACTATTTAAACTCGCTGCCTTCCAAATTTCCCAAGAGGTAGCTTTTTGATAGACTTGCTGGAAGTAATCTTCTCCACGATTGATTAGTAAATCATCTACTCCTTTACCATCGGCAGCATCCCAAGTAACTACCCTTACCTCACAGTTAGCCTGACTAAATAGATAACCCATTCTCTGTAAAGCCAAATTAACCGCTTGTTGGTTTTTTGGTTTAGTTTCTTGATCAAAAACTAGATAAATCTTTCGTCCTGAATGAGCTAATTTTTCTAGCTGCGGAATTAGATGAGATTTGCCGATTCTCCTACCTAATTCGTCCTTGGGAGTGCGATAACCATTGTGAATCCCCGGTAAGGCAATTGTTACATAACCTGCTGTTAATAATGCCCCCGCTTTTTTTGCTCCTTCCGTAAGACAAATAGGTATCTCTGGATGTTTAATTACCCAAGACCAAAAACCCAGATCCTCTTGCGTATTGTCCACTTCTTCAGTTAAAATATTAATACTGATATACTGGGCTATCTTTTGCCAAATTTTTAGGGGAACCCGCAAAGCAAAGACTCCCGTAGGGGTTTGGGGAGGATGTTCGTACTTAATTGGTTTAGCTTTATCAAAGCTTAAACGGGGAAAATCGGGCTTAAAACAACCCCAAAGGTCATAATTACCCGTTAATAAGTCAATTCCTGAACACCACCAACCACCTTGACTGATGTGTTCATAACGCTTGAGAATATCATCCCTAACTCTGCCATCATTGCGTCGCGGTAACTCTTGGGAGTAGAGTAGGTATTCACTGGCAGATAATCCCCCTAAACTGGTGACATTGAGATCGATTAACTCCGTATCCACCCCGCTATCACGCCATTCTTCTAAATATTTCATCCTTATCCCCTATTCGCTAGACTCTATATATAGCGTTTTTGTCCTATTATTCTAGCGGTAAGACACTAAATAGTGAAAAGAGAAAATTTACTCTCTCACAGGTTCTCAGGGGAAATTTGACTTTTAATCCACTCTTGTCTTAGATTATCGAAAAGTTATGGCAGTTATCTAAATAGTGAGATGCAAAGTTTCGATCCCAAAGCGTTTTGCTTCCAGACTTGCGAGGTCATTCTATATATTCTGACTTTCCCTCCCGACAACTGGCTACTGACTCCGTTCGGATCTCGGTGTGAGACTTCGGACGTTCGACAAGCTCACTAACACGAACGCTCAGTCGAACGCTGATCTCACGGCCGAAACCTAACCCCATCAACAAACTTTTGGCTGCAAACCCTAATTAAAAACGCGAGCATCCCGAGGACGAACATAAACTTGCTCCCCGACTTTGAGATGCAATTGAGCCAGTTGTTCTCGATTCAGATGGGCAATCAGGAGAGAGCGATCTGGTAGAATTAATTCCACATCGATGGCCCAACCCAGATGGATAATGCGCTCAACTTTTGCCGCAATACTAGACCCATTGGGAGAAGAGAGAATTTCTAGGTCGTGGGGACGAATGAAAATCTTGACTCCGTTAGTACCCCCCCCAAGCTGCCCGAATAGTGCGGCCGAGGTCGGTGGTAAAACATTCACCCGACCGATAAAACTCATCACAAAAGCAGAGGCCGGATGATCGTACACCTGATCGGGAGTCCCCACCTGTTCGATTTTACCCTCATTGAAAATTACGATCTCGTCGGCCACTTCCATGGCTTCCTCTTGGTCGTGGGTGACAAAAACACTGGTGACATGGACTTCCTCGTGTAACTGTCGCAACCAAACCCGTAGCTCTTTTCTAACTTTGGCATCCAAGGCCCCAAAAGGCTCATCTAATAATAATACTTCCGGTTCCACCGCTAAGGCCCGGGCCAGGGCAACCCGTTGACGTTGACCTCCGGATAGTTGGGCCGGATAGCGATCGCCTAATCCCTGCAATTGAATTAAACTCAAGAGACTGTCCACTCGTTTTTGAATATAGTCGGGGGTAGCTTTGCGAATCTTTAAACCGAAAGCGATATTCTGACGCACCGTCAGGTGTTTAAAAAGCGCATAATGCTGAAAAACAAAGCCAATATTCCTTTTTCTGACATTTAAATTGGTTGTGTCTTTGCCGTTGATGATAATTTTGCCTGTGTCGGGGGGTTCTAATCCTGCGATCGCTCTCAGGAGAGTGGTTTTTCCTGAACCAGACGGCCCCAGCAGTGCCACCAGACGATTCGATTTGATCTCTAGGTTGATCTGGTCTAAAGCGGTAAAGGTGCCGAATTTTTTCGATACTTGCTCGATGATGATACTCACGGTGGCTAATCCTCTGGCAAAAAATGTATAGGGTTTGACCGTATTTTGATTACGAATCAAGCACAATTGTATTTTAATACAATTACATTTTTCAAGAGACATAAAAGCTTACCATTACTCTTTTTTACTCTTTTAAAGGCTTAATTAACTAATTTTATCCATTAACGACCGGAAACGCGTCGGAGAAAAGAGACGACTGAAGCAAAAATCGACTATTCTTTGTGGTCAGCACTGTTGATCACTGGTAAGGGCAGGCGATCGAGTTAGAGGGGGTAAAATAGCTAGTAATTGGCAGTGTACTGGTTCTCCACTGCTCCAACGGACTTAATGCCTACAGTTCACTCGAAAGTCATCATACTACCGATCAACAGATCGGGACTGGTGGCGACAAAATAGATAATCCCCGCACCGAGAATAACGATCGCTAAACTAAATAGTACCACCCATCGATCGGCTGGTTCGTAGGTGTCTTCATCTATATCTCGTCTGACTGTAAAATAATGGGCCGTGGTCAAAAATACGGTCAATAAACCCACTAAAGCAAACATTAAGCCTAATTTCCAACCATAACCGGGCCGGGGAACTAGGGGAGGATGAAAGGCCCGTAAACGCAGAATAACCATACCAAAACCCATTAATGCGATCGCTGTTCGCATCCAAGACAGATAGGTGCGTTCATTGGCCAAATGATCGCGGACCCGATTGGGATTGACTTTTTTCGGTGTAATGGTGGTCTTGCTTTCCGTCACTGGTGATTTGAGAAAAAATAACATGATCGAGATGACTAGGGGTCGGTTTCAAGTTGACCGCTTGAGAAGATGATGTTATTCTATGGCACTTGAGTTATAGATGGTATGGAAAAAATCTAAAATCTATTTTTAAATGTATTTGTATTGAATCAAAAATTAAATAGATTCTGCTTGTTGCTGAAAAAGCCTCCATCCATAGCTTAAGGACAAGGCCAAGAAAGCGAGGGGAAGACTTTCCTTGATTATAAATACACCCAAACCGATCAGCACACAGGGGACAAAGTGGCTGCCGTGACTGGTAATTAAATTAGCGATCGCCGGTAATTGGGTTAACCGATGAGCAGTAAAACACCAAACACCCACCAAGATCAGAAAAACGCTGACGATAGTGACCAAATTTGGCCAGGTATTACTAGCAAACAGCGGCAGATAAATGCCGATATTATCACTGCCATTGGCGATCGTAATTGCCGCCACAGCGCCAGTTTGAGGGGAAAACCAGGCCACCAAAGGAGAAGACGCTGCTGATTCTACAGTCACCTCCAGATGATTATCCGTCTCGGTTTCTTCTCGCTGCCAGAGACTCCGAATCCCGACAATCACCGGCAAAAGACCGAGAAAACGAATCCACTGTGCTGGAATCAAGAAACTCCCGAAAAAGCCAGTTAAACTCGCCAAAATCAGCAGTATAAAGCCTAAATACTGACCGATAACGATATGACGACGGCGAAAAAGTTGATTGACTTGGGTAAAAAGAATCGTCAAAATCAGGATGTCATCGAGATTAGTGGCAATAAAGGCCGCTATTGCTGTGGATATGGCAGTAATCATGGTAGTCATAGGATTTTTTTCTTAATCGGGTCTTCTGATCTCGATCGCCCTACCTCCACTCTAGAAAGAGCCATTAATAAAATCAAATATTCTTTCTTGTTGATTTAATAAATTAAAATGATGGAAAGACGAATAAAGACGGAAAACCCCATTGCCATGGCCAGAATGACCCTAGATCAACTAGAAATCTTTCTAGCGACTGCCGAACATCTCCACTTCACCAAAGCAGCAGAAGCTTTATATATCACCCAACCGGCTGTCAGTGCCGCCATTGCCTCCCTAGAAAATGAATACGGGGTGAAATTATTCCATCGCATCGGTCGTCATATCGAGATCACGGAAACAGGACGTTTACTGCAATTAGAAGCGCAACGCATTCTTACCCAGGTAACTTTGACAGAAAGGGGACTGGCGGAATTTAACGACTTGCAACGGGGAGAACTACAATTAGGGTCGAGTTTGACTATTGGTAACTATTGGCTGCCAGCAAAAATTAGCGATTTTCAGGAGCGCTATCCGGCAATTAAGATCAATTGCACCCTAGCTAATACGGAAGAAATCTGTCTGGGTACGGCTAACGGACGTTTTGACTTAGCATTAATCGAGGGAGAAGTCAAGAGTGATTTAACAAATTGTTTAGAACAGGAGATCGTCAGCAGCGATCGCCTATTAATTATCGTTGGACGTTCTCATCCTTGGTATAAAAGAGAAGCGATCGAATTACCCGAATTAGTGGAAACCCCTTGGGTAATGCGAGAATCGGGATCGGGAACTCAACAAAGATTCGAGGAAGCGTTACAGAATTGGGGCATTGATTTAAGGACATTAAAGGTGACTTTGCTGTTAAATACGGGAGAAATGGTCAAGGCAATCATCGAGAATAGTTCGGCTGCTGCTGGTATTTCCGAATTGATGGTTCAAAAGGAATTAGAATTAGGCACATTGCGATCGATTCGAGTCATTGATACTTCCGGTTTATCCCCTCGCTATCTCGAATTTATGCGCCCTTTTTTAAAAATAAAACACCGTCAGCGCTTTCAACCCCGCATCTGTCAAGTTTTTGAGCAGATGTTGTAATCTGATAGCAATTACCAAAAATTAACCTGAGCAAAAATAAAGATATGTAGGGGAAATTATTTTTGGCAAAAGAGGTGGGGAACGAGGTAATATAAATCTCTTCTTTTAACTCTCAAAGGTTGTCATTTATAATATTTTTAGCCGACAAGTTCTTGGGCTTTCTGAGAAAGAAACTCATCCATCCAAGCATTGATAATTTATACCTTTTTTAGCTGCTGCTAAATAGATTTTACGATGAATTTCAGTCCGGTGATACAATTCTGATAATCTCCCCATTCAATCCCTGTACGGGCGAAGCATTCGGACAATAACCTATCGCTGAATCCTAGATTTTCTATCCGAATGCTTCGCCCCTACCTATCAATTCCCCATCTACCACGCCATGAATGAACAACGCACCCAAGCCTCCCTAAACCCCCAAGACTATCTCAACTTCTTAGGGGAGACATTACAAAAAATCTCAGAAAATTCCAACCCTCAAGTAATTTATCCCTTTTGGGCGCAAAATCTGGATAAATTCGATGAAGATTTGATTGAAGTTTTAGATGAGTGGGCAAGACAAACACTAAGACAAGTTGCCCCACAACAAGCGAATTCTATTGTTACGGATATTTTTTATTTCAGTAACTTAATTGCACAATTTCCCCTCGGTAACATCGCCACCCACAAAGAAATTGCGATCACGGGTTATGAAATAGCTTTAAATATCTTTACTTTTGACGCATTTCCCCAAGAATGGGCAGCGACACAGAATAATCTTGCCTTAGCTTACAGTAACAGAATCAGAGGGGACAAAGCTGATAATTTAGAAAAGGCGATCGCCACTTTAAATGAAGCCTTGAAAGTCAGGACTTTTGACGCATTTCCCCAACAATGGGCAATGACACAGAATAATCTCGCTATTGCTTACAGTAACAGAATCAGAGGGGATAAAGCAGAGAATATAAAACAAGCAGTGATGTGTTATCAAAACGCTTTACAAGGATATGAAACCGCAGGAGATTTCCTGAATGCCGCAGAGATGGGGTTAACATTAGGTAAAATTAAAGTAGATCGAGGAGAATGGTATCAAGGATTAGCTTATTTAGAAAAAAGTCTTAAAATTTATCGTCAATTTGACGATCTCAAAAGTCGTGCTGATACCATTTATCAAATTGCTCATACCCATCACCTAATTGGAAATCATGAAAAAGCCTCTATTTATTATCGAGATGCTTTGCGCTTTTATGAATATCTAAAACATGATAGAGGTGTTGCCTTTTGTCAAGCAAGTTTAGGAAGACTCATGTTGCAAATTGGTTTTGTCGAAAAAGCTGAAGAATTATTAAAGAAGGCTACTTTTATTTTTCAAGAACTGAATAATGAACAAGAAATTGCTAAAATAGCAGAAGTTCTGAATTGCCTTGCCAAAATTAAGGAGAAACAAGCTGTATGAATGAAGCAGATCGCATTTGGGATGAATTAGATAATATCTATTCTCAATGGGGAATAACAGAAATTCCTTTTTCTGAAAGTGCTTCAACATTGAGGGAATCGCAGTTAAGAAAAGTTTTTACTGGGAGAAGTCAAGAATTAAAGCAAGTTTTCAGCTTATTAAAAGGAAAAGAGCGTAAAAGATTGTTAGTTTACGGTTTGATTGGTATTGGGAAAACGGCATTTATTTTAGAAATTTTAGATGTTCTAAAACGTAAAGCAACTAAGACTTTAACTGCCTATATCAGTTTGCCAGCTAATACAGATTTAGCTACCATTGCATTAATTGCTTTAGCCCGGGAAATGAAAGAAGATGAATGGGCGCAACAATTCTTAAATCAAATGGGATTAATTTCAGCCCAACCTTTAAGACAACGAGAGAATACAGCTAAACTTGGAATTGCAGGAATTGGTGCAGAATTAAAAGAAAAAAGTATTGATATTAATAAACCACTCTTTCCTGAACTTAGTTTTGAAGACTTATTAAAAAGAGCATTAAAAAAATATGAGCGAGTGATTATTGCTGTTGATGACTTAGATAAACAAGATCCTGCAACTGTAAAACAATTACTTTTAAACGCTCAAGGAATGCTAAAATCAGGAGCATGGTTTATTTTGACCGGTCATCCTTCGGGTTTAACCAGAGATATTTTAATTAGTGAAAGAGGATTATTTGATTTTGCGATTAAATTAGAACCTCTTGAACAATCTGTTATGTATGAAATGCTGGTTAATTACCTTAACAGTGTACGTTCTCAAGATTGTCAATATTCGGTAAAAGATACCCAAGCAGTTAAACCTTTTACACCAGATACAGCTAAGATGTTGTGTGAGAGATCTAATGGTGTTCCGCGCTATTTAAATCGTTTAGGTAGCTATATTTTACAGAAAGCATCTGAATTAAATGCCGAAACTATTACACCTCAAATCTTAGAAGAAGGATTTATTTATGCTGACCAACAAATGCGAGGTCTGCCAGGATTAACCCCAGCAGATTTTATGCTGATAGATTTAATTCTAGAAAGGGATAAATTATCAGATGAAAATATTACTTTAGAAGATTTACAAAAGTTGCAAGTTCAAGAATTTAGTGAATTACTTCCAATTATTGACAAATTAGTAGAATTAGATTTAATTAGAAGATTGCCTAATGACCAAGCTATAGAATTTGCCTTAACTCCATTATTATTACCTTCTCAAGAAACGCAAAAATAAATCGCCATATCGTCGCCATCCAAAGCATCGATCGCACTTGGATTATCTGCCAATTCAGCGCGAAACTGGGCAATTTCTGTGGGAGTAACTTTAGTTGATTCAATATCCATCGGTTGTTCTTATGGCTCTTCTGGTTTCTGTGTGGAAACGGGGTCTATACTGATAGTTTCTTCAGCAAAATAGTCCTAAAAGTCTTTCCTGGTAAATATTTCACGATTCTATAAGCAAAAATTATCACACAAAGTCGAGAAGAGCCGTTCTTATTTACAGACAATGCTGATTGTATATTTTATCATCTATCGATAGTTTTTAATAGACAGTGTTAATCTGACTGTTTATACTAAATCTGGTTATTAAAGACTGATTATTTATTCACCTTTTTGCATGAGTGCATGAGCAGAAAACGGGTTTCTCCGAGAAACCCGTTTTCTGTGATAACTGAAAAGGTTCTTAATTCCCTACCATTGTGATAATTGCTGTCATTTAACCCACGACAAAATTAACTAATTTGCCCGGGACAACAATCACTTTTTTGATTTCCTTACCCTCTAAATAACGTTGGGCGATTTCTGATTCCAGAGCGAGGGTTTCTAGGGTGCTTTTATCGGCACTAGCGGGAACTTGTATCGTGCCTCTGGTTTTTCCCAAAATTTGGATGACAAGGGTAATCTCGTCCACAATCAGGGCAGTAGGATCAACTTTTGGCCAGGGTTGCAGGTGAATTGATTGGCTATGGCCTAAAGCTTGCCATAATTCTTCGCTAAGATGGGGAGCAAAGAGGGAAAGTAAGATTAATAGGGTTTCGATTCCTTCCCGATAAATGGGGGATGCAAAACACTTATTATCCCCTAAAGCGTTACTGAGTTTCATCAATTCGGAAATGGCGGTATTAAATTGATAATCTCCTTCTAAATCCTCGGAGATTTCTTTAATAGCGGTGTGAATTGCCCGTCTTAAATCCTTGTCAGTTTTCGAGAAAGTCTCTATTTTTTTGACTTGCTTGGGTTTATTTTCAATATATTCGCTGACTAAACGCCACACCCGATTAAGAAAGCGAAATTGTCCTTCTACCCCCGCATCATCCCACTGTAAATCTTTTTCTGGGGGTGCAGTAAAAAGTATAAACATTCGGGCAGTATCAGCCCCATATTTTTCCAGGACTTTCAGAGGATCAACTCCGTTATATTTCGACTTGGACATTTTTTCAAAGAAGAAAGAAAGAACTTCTCCCGTGTCTTTATCGTAATATTTATCCTCTTTATAGATAACATTTTCTGCGGGGACATATTTGCCCGTTTCTGGATTTTTGTAGGTTAATCCCTGTACCATTCCCTGGGTTAATAGACGGTTAAAAGGTTCATCGACATTAACTAAACCTCGGTCTCTTAAAACTTTGGTAAAGAAACGAGAATAGAGTAAATGTAGAATAGCGTGTTCGATTCCTCCGACGTATTGATCCACGGGCATCCAATCATTAACCTTATCAAATTGAAAGGGTATATCTTCATTTTTAGCATCGGTATAACGGAGGAAATACCAACTAGAATCGATGAAAGTATCCATGGTGTCCGTTTCCCGTTTTGCGGGAGTGCCACAGCGAGGACAATCCACATTTACCCAGTCTTCTAATTTGGCTAAAGGAGAAGCACCTCGACCGCTAAATTCGACATTTTCGGGTAAAGTAACCGGTAAATTATTGATAGGTACTGGTACGGTTCCACAGTTAGGACAGTGGATAACTGGAATCGGACAACCCCAATATCTTTGACGGGAAATTAACCAATCCCGGAGACGATATTGTATTCTAGCTTTGCCGTAACCTTGGGCAGTGGCATAATCAATAATAGCGGTTTTTCCTGCTGTAGAATTAAGTCCGTTAAATTGAGCGGAATTAATCATAATTCCTGCTTCTGTATAGGCCTCTTTTAACTCAATTTCGCCACTTTCTGGAGTAATAACTATCTTAATTGGCAGGTTATTTTCCCGAGCAAATTTAAAATCGCGACTGTCGTGAGCCGGGACTCCCATCACTGCACCAGTACCGTATTCGTAGAGGACATAATCAGCAATTAAAATCGGGATTTCTGCACCGGTAAAAGGATTAATTGCCAGTCCTCCGGTTTTAATACCGCGTTTGGGTTTATCTTCGGCAGTTCTTTCTAATTCGCTTTCGATGGCTATCTCTTGAATAAAAGTTTCTACGGCCGATTTTTGTTCGGGAGTGGTAACTTGTAAAGTTAAGGGATGTTCGGGAGCAAGTACCACATAAGTCACTCCATAAACCGTATCGGGACGAGTGGTAAAAACGGCAATTTTTTCTGGGGAATTAACAAGAGGAAATTCTAAATAAGCACCTACCGATTTACCAATCCAGTTCGCCTGCATGGTTTTAACCCGTTCTGGCCAACCGGTAAGTTTATCTAAATCAGTGAGTAATTGTTCGGCATAATCGGTGATTTTTAGAAACCATTGCCGGAGTAACTTTCTTTCTACTTTAGCACCCGATCGCCAAGATTTTCCTTCACTATCTACCTGTTCATTGGCCAAGACAGTTTGATCGATAGGATCCCAATTTACTGCCGCTTCTTTTTGGTAAGCTAATCCCGATTCAAAAAACTGTAAAAATAGCCATTGGGTCCAACGATAATATTCCGGGGAACAGGTAGCAACTTCTCTTTCCCAATCGATAGATAATCCTAACTGTTGTAATTGCCGTTTCATCTGGGCAATATTTTGATCAGTCCATTTTGCTGGAGGAACTCCCCTTTCAATGGCGGCATTTTCTGCCGGTAATCCGAAAGCATCCCACCCCATGGGATGCAGCACGCGATAACCCTGCATTCTTTTCAGACGGGCAATCACATCGGTGATAGTATAGTTGCGAACGTGACCCATGTGCAGGTTGCCCGATGGATAGGGGAACATGGAGAGGGCGTAAAATTTCGGTTTATCGGCATTTTCTGGGGTTTTGTCCAATCCCATTTGCTGCCAAATCTTCTGCCATTTCTGTTCGATTTCTGCGGGGTTGTACGGCACTGGGGTCTTTTCTCCTGAGTTGTATCTATCCCTCCCATTTTACAGCAGCCGGCTGGGGGGCGATTGCCAGTCTTGGAGTTATCTACCCTAGCAAAAACCCTCTGGGTTTTAGTGGTTAATTTTCCCTGGGAATATAGCCTCGACTTCACCCAATAGTTACTTGACTGGTATCGACGCTGGTTGCCCCATGAACTTTACTAGCAATTGCTACCATTTTATCTAAAGTCGCCTGATTGGAAACCTTGCCTTTAAGTACAACTTTACTGCTAGTTTGAGCGACCCACAATTTGTCTTCATCAGCTAAATCCGGTGTTTCGTCAAAAGCTAGAACTACTCGTTTAGCTAGGCCGCTTTCGTCGTATTTTCCATCTAATCCGACTCTTTCGGGGGGAATACCGGCAGCAGCGGCCTTTCCTGCGATCGCACTAGCGGCATCTGCCGGTTTATCTAAGCCGAAAATTCTTTTTAACCAATCCATTGCTAACACTCCTGATTGAGTCCTGTCCTAAAACCCCAATTTCTTTAAAAGGGATTTCGTTGAAACGATGTGTCGATCTAATCCTAAACGATCAGGACTCACTCCCACCGCTAAAGCGACTAATTGGGAAAAATGTAATACAGGTAAACCTAAACTTCGCTCGATCGCTTTTGCCACTTCCGGTTGTCGGGAATCAAGATTAAGATGGCATAAAGGACAAGGGGTGACTAAACAATCGGCCCCGGCTGCCATGGCCTCTAAAATGTGTTTTCCTGCCATTTGGAACGATTGGGTGGTGGCATAACTGGACAGGGGCCAACCACAGCATTGAGTGCGTCCTTGATAATAAATCGGATTTGCTCCCACCGCTCGAAAGACATTTTCTAGAGATTCCGGCTGAAAGGGATTATCGTAGGGGAGAGTATCCTGGGCCCGCAGGAGATAACAACCATAAAAACTGGCACAATTTAAGCCTGATAAGGGACGAATCACCTTGGCTGCCAAATTATCTAAGCCATAATCGCCCACAATTGCCCAGAGTAGGTGCTTAACCGTCGTCGTACCTTGGTAGGGGGAACAATGTTCTTTCTGTAAATAATTATTAACTTCCTCAACATAATTGGGATTATTATGCTTTGCTTCCTTCAAGCGCTCATCCACATGACCGATCACCCCTTGACAGGTGCTACAGTGAGTCAACAGGGGTAAATTGAGGGCTTCCGCTAGGGCAATATTGCGCGCATTGACGGCATCTTCCAAGAGTTGCGAATCTTCCTTATAGGTTCCCGAACCACAACAGGCCGCTTTTTTGAGTTCGACTAAATTAATCCCCAAAGCTTCCGTCAGGGCTGCCGTGGATAAATATAGTTCCCGACAGGCCCCTTGAGCGACACAACCGGGAAAATAAGCATACTGGAGATTGTTGACTGTCATGGATTCTAGGAAATTACTACTCATTACCTATCTACCATCTTGCCCCCCTTCCCCTCTTTCATCACTAAAGTCATGGAATTTCTTAACAGACAGTCTTTTGTGAGCTGCTCCGAACAAGTGTACGGTAGTTTGTCCCTAGAAATAATACCCAAAAAGGAGGAGAGAACGTAGGTTGGGTTGAAGCATGAAACCGTTCGGACCTCGGCGTGAGCTCGGTCGAACGCTGAGCTCACGGCCGAAGCCCAACGCCCGATTATGTTACGCTACCGCTAATCCATCCTACAAATAATTGTGCCTCCCTACTTAATACCCAAAAAGGAGGAGAGCCATCTCAACAGTATAATGGCTCTCCTTGAGAAAAATTGTTGTCCTGAGGAGTCGATCTTGTAAATGGGAATCTGCCCAGTCAAGAGGTGATTTAGGAGTAGAATTCAGATTTTAGCTGAGAAATTGTGGCGAGAAACCCTATTTTGTCTGCTTACGCCGCTTGGGTGAGGGTGATGACAGCATCAAAGTCAGCACGGCTAGGGAAAATCGAGAGAACCCGGTCCAGTTGGGTTAATTCAAAGATAATCTTGACTGAAGGTGGAATAGAACAGATATTGAAGGATTTTTCTTGACTTTGAGCCAGACGAAAGGCGGTAACTAAGGCCATTAATCCAGCGCTATCGAGGAACTCCACCCTACTCATATCCACGAGAAAAGCGATAGAGCGACTCCGGTTAACCAGATTGGTGAGCTGCTCCTGAAATTCTAGGACATTAGCGGCGGTAATATAGCCACTTGGCTCAAATAGAGCAATTTCTGGGACTTTTACGGGACTTTTCATGGCTAGGCTTTGAAATTCATAAATGAACCTTTTAACTGGAAATCAGATACCGCTATTATTTCCTAACTTTCTGATTTTGTAACCTTGGTCTTGATCGATTTTCTCTCTCTTGGAAAGATTAACGTTTTCTTAATCTTTCCCCCGTAGATCAGGAACCACTTTATAGGTTAGCCTCATATCTGGGCAGTAAAGAGAAACAGTCATCAAGGCCTATTAGGGCGAACACCAGGGGAAAGTCGTTAGGTTTAAGCTCTAATCCCGAATAACTGATGATGACCCAGTATTCTACCGGTATTTTTGCTAAAATAAAGTAAAGCGGGATACGGAAATTAGATTTATTGAAGTAGAGTAAGGAAATTGTGGATAACCAGCCGACTATCCGCCAATTAGTGGAAAAAGCCCTGTATTATCGTCAAATCACCCCAGAAATCGAAAAAGGAATTAATGAACTTCTCGGTCGTCTTGGCTACGTTTCTGACGTGGATTACGAGGCCCTCGAGTTGCTCATGGATGAAATGGACGAAGGCCGGATTAATCTCGTTCCGCGTCGGTAACTTCAGTTATCAGTTATCAGTTATCAGTGGTGAGTTATCAGTGGTGAGTTTTCAGTTCACTGATGGCCTTTCGATTCCTGCTTATGCAATGGACGGGGTTATAAGGGATGATTTAGCGATCACCCGATCAAACCGGACCTAGTAACGAAGAACCTGACTGATCACTGATTACTGTTTACTGTTTACTGATTACTGATCACTGATTACTGAACAATCCCCCAAAACCCAATTTCCCCAAATTTCCCCAAATTAATATAATTAACTTCAGGCTTTCTCTTAACCTGATTTCTTCGATGATTCCTTTAACTCTTAATCTCTTGCAAGGTTCCGTTACTTTTCGTTTCAGTCCCAGTGCTGCTCTCGATTTGCAAAGGGAAATTAACATTTTACTCGATCGCCTGAAAGCGATCGCCAGTAATGCTGCTAGTGGGGGTAAACCCCAACCCCAAAAACCGCTGGAATATCAGCACACTGGTGATGTGTTTCTGGAAGTGTTTTGTAATCCCAATATTTATCCGAATCCTTTTTCGGCTAAAGTTTTGTTAACGGTTCGCGACGATCGCCTGCGCTTAACCACAGAAGCAGAATTAACCCGTGTGATCGAGGATTTAGAGCGTTATCTCGACCAAAATAGTTAGAAGTGGCGGATTTTTGGGGTTTCGACCTTTGCTTGTCGTCCCACCTTTCCCCATCTGACTATTCTTCTCTAGCTTGCCATGTTGCCGACCGATTTATTGATTTCCCGTCAAAATGGCGAGACAATTATTCCCAAACGCTTACCGATCGCTCCTGATTATCTGGCGATCGCTAAAGAACAAATCACCTGT
The DNA here is from genome assembly GCA_007095845.1 of Microcystis aeruginosa Ma_MB_S_20031200_S102. Classification (GTDB taxonomy): domain Bacteria; phylum Cyanobacteriota; class Cyanobacteriia; order Cyanobacteriales; family Microcystaceae; genus Microcystis; species Microcystis aeruginosa_D. The sequence continues at coordinate 7,356 of SFBI01000070.1, read as the reverse complement.
TTTCAGGAAAGTATCGGTGAAACTAAGGGAGAATTAAGCCAAAAACTCCTAATCTTGGAGGGAGACAGTCCCGATTATAAAATTAAACGGGGATTTGCTCACCTATTAACCAATCATTTTGCCACCTTTGAGATTATTAGTCCCTTAGAACCGCAGGAATTAAGAAAAAGAGTTTTTGAACAAGCGGCCAACTTTGTTCCTATTCCCCAAAATCGATCGCTAATTCTGGAGAAAATTGCCCAGCAACTCAGCCAAGAATTAAATCAAGAAATTTTTCCAGTAGCTCTAGAAAAAGGACTCTATGCTGATTTAGCAGAAAATAAAATTCTCACTCAATTTGATGCTCCCACCCCCGAAAACCTAATTCATCGTTTTAACCTCTCGCAAATTCAAGGGATTTTTTATCGGGCCAGTTATTTAATTATCAACGTCCACCGCAACGATCCGGGTGAATATAAATATCTCTTTCGCTATCTAAAACTATTTCGTTTAATGACTTATATCGAAGGGGATGCCGACACGGGATTTACTATTACTATCGATGGTCCCACCAGTTTATTTAAAACTAATAGTCGTTATGGCATTGAAATCGCTAAATTAATTCCTGCCTTACTCCATGTCACTCACTGGAATTTGAAGGCACAATTACAGTATAAAGATTCCTATACAGGAACTATTAAAAAACAACAGTTCAATTTAGAGGATAACTGTGGTCTGGTGTCCCACTATTCCCCGGGTAAACCCTACGATAGTATGTTAGAGGAATCTTTTGCTAAACGTTGGTTACAGTTAAAAACTGAATGGCAACTGGAAAGGGAAGTAGATTTAGTTCCTTTACCCGGAGGAGTGATGATTCCCGATTTCCGTTTAGTGCATCCCGATGGTCGCGTTTTTCTCCTCGAAATTGTTGGTTATTGGCGACCAGAATACCTACAAAAGAAATTCTTGCAGGTTAAATCGTCCCAAGCAAATAATCTAATTTTAGCCGTATCGGAACGGTTAAATCTAGAAAAAGCTGGAGTTAAATTTCAAAATCTACCTGCTCAGGTTATCTGGTTTAAAGATAAATTATCACCCCAAGCAGTGTTAGAAGTTTTAAATTAAAAGTTCAAGAAGCTAAAAGCGGAAGCATGATTTAATACTCCCGCTTTGGCTTAATCAGACTAAGTTAACCCTTTTGCTCAAGACCAGACAATGAGTGTTACATCATTGAGCAATGGCAGGACTGATGGACACTTTCACCACTTTATTTTTTTCTTCTTCCGCTTTCGGGAGGGTGAGATTGAGAATGCCATCTTTGTATTCAGCGTTCACGTTATTGTTATCAACCCGGACCGGTAGAGGAATAACCCGATGGAATTTACCATAACGGAATTCAGTGCGGGTAAATCCTTCTTCTTCGGTTTTAATTTCCGATTTTCTTTCACCATTAATGGTGAGACTATCGGCTGTTACTTCCACGTTGAGGTCTTTTGCTTCCATACCAGGTATTTCCAGTTTAAGCTGAACTGCCTCTGGCGTTTCGGTCATTTCCGCAGCCGGGATCAAGGATAACCCCGTTTTTTCGCCATTGCCTACATCAGTCGGCACAAGACGGTCAAACAAGCGATTCATTTCTTTTTGTAGGCTTTCTACTTCTCTGAAAGGTTCCCAACGTATAAGTGCCATATAATTCACCTCCGAAGTTTTCTCGACGTTAGAGATGTTGATTTGTCTCTACACTTTTAGGATAGATAAAAGATTCTCTGACCAGGGTAGGGTTTTCGCTATTGAGTTTTTCCAGATTCCCGTACTATTTCCTATACTAGAGCTAGGTGAAAAAGTTTTTTGTGGGTATGAGGAGGCGGTCGGCAAGAGATAGGTTTTAGGTGTTGGGGGTTGGGGTTTTAGTTCAATTTCCCCACCTCCCCAGTTCATAATTCATAATTCATAATTCATAATTCCCACTGATAACTGATAACTGATAACTTATTTCCAACCGGCGCGATTCATTACCTGTACTGCTTTGGCTAAATTAGGACCAAAATTAGCCACACTAACCGTATCTTCTTTTCCGCGTCCGAGTTTTGCTAGGACAGGGTCTAAAGCAATTCCTCGAACCACGGGATATTCTTGATTACCCTTAGCAAAAAAGTTCTGTGCTTCATTGCTAGAAAGATACTCTAAAAATTTAATCGCCGATTCCCGATTGGGGGCAGTTTTAATTAAACCACCACCGCTAATATTAACGTGAGCGCCGCGGCCTGTTTGGTCGGGGAAAATTACGCCTACTTGGTCATAAATTGCCCGTTTAGCGGGGTCTTTTTCTTCGGCATACCCAGCTAAGTAATAGGTGTTAGCTAGGGCTAAATCGGCAATTCCTGCGGCGACAGCTTCGATTTGTGCCTTATCATTGCCCTGGGGTGAACGGGCAAAATTAGCCACTAATCCCCGACACCATTTTTCTGCGGCCGCTTCCCCTTGGATGTCGATTAACCAAGCGGTAAAAGATTGACTATAGATGTTACTAGATGACCGGGTGACGACTTTTCCTTTCCATTTGGGATTGGTTAAATCTGCATAGGAATCGATTTCTCTGGGGTTAACTCTGTCTTTGTTATACATGATTACCCGCAAGCGTTTACTAAACCCGAACCAGTGACCTTTGGGGTGACGCAAATGAGCGGGAATTCTTTGGGTAAGAATGGGGGAATTGACTGGGGCAAAAATTCCCTGTTGGTCGGCCCGCCATAGTCTCCCCGCATCTACCGTCAGGAGTATATCAGCAGGACTATTGCGGCCTTCGCTTTTGATTCGTTCGATTAATGGGTCCGCTTCCCCTTCCACGAGGTTAATTTTTATTCCCGTTTGTCGGGTGAAGTTGTCATACAATCGTCGGTCGGTGTTGTAGTGACGGGAGGAATAGAGGTTTAATTGTTTAGTTTGGGCGGAAACTTCGTTTATTTTCCCTAATTGCCCCACTGCTAGGGCTAAGGTGGCTGTTCCTGCGCCTAGAAAGACTCTCCGAGTTATTTTATCGTTCATTGCTGGATTCTTGGCAAAGTTATCTTTTCCTATTGTACAGCTATTGAGAATAATTCTTATCTATACGAGAAATTACTTGTCGAGCTAGGGTGGTAGATGGGGCAAAATCAAGGCAAAATCAGGGGTTTTTGCTTTGATGGGGCTAATAAATTCTCGAATCTATCGCTAGTTAAGTTCAATAAGTCTAAGATGTTACCCTAGGCTCGATCGAGGGTATTGTGGAATGAGAGCATCTCAAAAGCTATTGACAATTAGCCAATTTTGTGATCAGTTTGTTTCTGGGTAAGCAACCCACATAAAGTTCATTTTGTCAAGGATTTTTAAGATGCTCTTAACATGGGCCAGAGAAGAGAAATTGACCACTTAACACTGTCTATCAAAAACTATCGATAGATGGCAAAATAGAAACTATACAATTAGTATTGTCTGTAAATAAGAACAACCGATGGATATTGAATCAACTAAAGTTACTGCTGAAGAAATTGCCCAGTTTCGCGCTGAATTGGCGGAGGATTCTAAAGCACTTGCGGATCTTAATGTGATTGAACGGTGTGAAGGGGATTTAGAACAAGCTGCTCGTATCTTAGCGCGTCGAGCCGACATTGAAGATGTGAGAGCGGGAATCACTTGGGAATCTGCGTTAAAGCAAGCGCGTCAGGTAGTTTGTGATGCAAAGTTTAAGGAAGGTTTAGCTCCTGATTTAATTGGGGGTATAATTGGTGCATTAATAACGGCAGGTAATCCAGTTTTAGTGGCAGTTGCTACTCCTTGCGCTGGTTATATTGTTAAAGTTTCCTTAGCTGAGTTTTGTAATACGGACAAGTCGAATCCAGAAATTTAAATAATCCTGATTTAAACACCTGAAGCGATAAATGCAGCCCAATAAAAAGGATTATTGAAGGGTTTGTCCTCTGGAGACATGGCTTTCCATTTAGTTTGCCTCACGGCGATTGCATCTTCTAATTCAAATAACTCTTTTTTTGAAAGGGTTTGTTGTAGTTGAATTAACGCTTGTTGAAAGGTTTGGCTTTCTAAATTTTTCTCAGCCTCTTTAACGGTTAAATTCTGTAACCAGTTTTGAGCTTGTTTTAAAGCAACTGGTACAGAAACTTGCTGATTCTCATCAAATAAAATCTCATATAATTTAATCATCAAGAAGGAGGTTGATAAATCATTAACTGTCCATAAACTACTGACAACGCTGGGACTTCCCGCAAACAGAAAACCACTGGGTAAACCGATATATTCATCACTGATAGAGTTTAAATCAATTAAGCCAGTTTCGCAAGCGGAAAGGGTGATAAGGCGGCATTTATGCAAGCGCAGTTCAAAGATTTCGCCTAATGTTAGGGGTTCTTTATTGGCTAATAATAAGGCGGATTCAAGGGGATTATTGGGGTTAAAGCCTCCATGACAGGAAAAGTGATAACAGTGGTTATCTGAGGATTTGAGATGGGGAAGAACAGCGTTTTTAGTGGCGTTATCTTTAGCGATAACTTGAGTTTCAGTAAAGAAAGTTGAGAGGATATTAACTTCTAAGTCAGTGTAAAATAAGTCTTTGGTGGGGTTTTGAATGGCGAAAAGTTTATTAAAGTCGGAATGGTGAAAAGTTTGGGAGATTTTTTGCAAGATTTGACAACTAGGAGCATATTGTACACCCTTTGGAAATAAATCTTGTAAATCTGATCCCCCCGTTGCCGACTCCCCACTTTTTAAGGAGAGTTGGGGGGGATCAACAGGTAAGGCGTGTAAGGGTAAAATATGCAGAAATACATGGGGGATAATAATTAAGCGTTGACAAGTATTAGGAATGAGAGCAAGAATATCGTTAATATGCAGAATATCAGCAAAAGTCTGTAGGAGGTTAGACAGTTGATTTCTCCATTCTTGCTTGCCATTTTCGGAGTAGTAAAGCTGTAGATAATTTTTGATTGTATCAAATAATTGCTTTACATCATCCTCGGAAGATTGCCAAACTTTAACCTCTCCCTCAGCCGACACCACAAAAGCGAGTATTTTCTCTCCTGTAATGTACCATTGCAGGAGACAAGTTTCAGCATCAGTTAAAGCCTGAATCTCTGTAAATGGGATCGGTTCAACTTTTTGAGTGAGGCTAAAGAGAGGATCTTTAATTTCTCTTGCAATAAAATTATCTAAGTCTTGTTGATATTCCTTCAGATAACTGTGATCTTGAACGTAGGGAGTTAGGTTATCACTACGCATTAAATTCTGGTTAATACTTTGATGTTGTAAACGAATTTGTTCATTAACCACTCTTTGTTTTAATTCATTTAATTGGGCGATAATTTCTTGACTAACCCCTTGGGGATGTAGATTTTTCTGGGTGATTAATTCCACCAGATTACGCCCTTTACTGCGTTCAATATATTCTAATGCCTTCTCAGGCTGATTGAGGTTAAGATGGGCTTGTACGATGCGATGGAAAACACCAATAGCATTGGATAAAACCTCTTGACGACTTTGGGGGTTTAATGCTTCTAAGCGGGCATTTTCTACCGCTTCAATGGCAGTATTATAGGCTTCTGTGGCAGGTTGCCATTGCTCTTCGCTGTAGTGTAAATTTGCTAAATTGCGGGCGGTTTGTAAACAATTAAGGGGATCAGCTTCTTTTGTGCGGATTGTTAAGGCGTTGTGATAAGACGTGATCGCCCTTTCTAAATTGTCAGCTTTCTCCCCTCTGATTCTGTTACGGTAAGCTACAGCGAGATTATTCTGTGTACCTGCCCAATCCTGGGGAAATGCGTCAAAAGTATAAACTTTCAAATCTTCCTGGTAAGCAGTGATCGCTCTTTCTAAATTCTCGGCTTTCTCCCCTCTGATTCTGAAAAGGTAAGCACCAGCGAGATTATTCTGTGTCCTTGCCCAATCCTGGGGAAAATCGTCAAAAGTCAACACCTTCAAGGCTTTCTGGTAAGCGGTGATCGCCCTTTCTAAATTCTCAGCTTTCTCCCCTCTGATTCTGTAAAAGTAAGCATTAGCGAGATTACTCTGTGTCTCTGCCCAATTTTTGGGAAATGCGTCAAAAGTAAAAACTTTCAAGGCTTCCTGACAAGCGGTGATCGCCCTTTCTAAATTGTCGGCTTTATCCCCTCTGATTCTGTCACGGTAAGCACTAGCGAGATTATTCTGTGTCAATGCCCAATCTTGGGGAAATGCGTCAAAAGTCCTCACTTTCAAAGCTTCTTGGCAGTAGGCGATCGCCCTTTCTAAATTCTCAGCTTTCTCCCCTCTGATTCTGTAAAAGTAAGCACCAGCGAGATTATTCTGTGTCTCTGCCCAATCTTGGGGAAATGCGTCAAACGTATAAACTTTCAAAACTTCATCATAAGTAGCGATCGCTCTTTCTAAATTCTCGGCTTTCTCCCCTCTGATTCTGGAATAGTAAGCAGTAGCGAGATTATTCTGTGTGTTTGCCCAATCCTGGGGAAATGCGTCAAACGTATAAACTTTCAAAACTTCATCATAAGTGGCGATCGCCCTTTCTAAATTCTCGGCTTTATCCCCTCTGATTCTGCCACTGTAAGCATTAGCGAGATTATTCTGTGTCCTTGCCCAATCTTGGGGAAATTCGTCTAAAGTTCTCACTTTCAATGCTTCTTGGTAAGCGGCGATCGCCCTTTCTAAATTATCAGCTTTCTCCCCTCTAATTCTGTCACGGTAAGCAGCAGCGAGATTATGCTGTGTTATTGCCCATTCTTGGGGAAAAGCATCAAAAGTAAAAACTTTCAAGGCTTCATTTGAAGTGGATATCGCTCTTTCTATGTTCTCAGCTTTATCTCCTCTGATTCTGCCAAGGTAAGCAAGAGCTAGAACATTGCATAAGATGGCCCATGTTTGGGGAAAAGCATCAAAAGTCAACACTTTCGAGGCTTCATTGCAAGCGGTGATCGCTCTTTCTAAATTCTCGGCTTTCTCCCCTCTGATTCTGTAACAGTAAGCAATAGCGAGATTATTCTGTGTTACTGCCCAATCTTCGGGAAATGCGTCAAACGTATAAACTTTCAAAGCTTCATGGTAAGCGGCGATCGCCCTTTCTAAATTCTCAGCTTTATCCCCTCTGATTCTGTTGGTGTAAGCATTGGCGAGATTATTCTGTGTCATTGCCCAATCATGGGGAAAAGCGTCAAAAGTCCTCACTTTCAAAGCTTCTTGGTAGTAGGCGATCGCTTTTTCTAAATTGTCTGCTTTATCTCCTCTGATTCTGTTGGTGTAAGCATTGGCGAGATTATTCTGTGTCATTGCCCAATCTTTGGGAAATGCTTCAAAAGTATAAACTTTCAAAGCTTCATTGTAATTGGTGATCGCCCTTTC
>SFBI01000007.1 GCA_007095845.1 Microcystis aeruginosa Ma_MB_S_20031200_S102 | reverse complement strand
CTATCTGCGTAAGAACTTCAGGATTTTGTGTCCAGTAGTTCATTGGTATTGTATTGCTTGAACTCAGGCTCTGTAAGACTTTTAGCCATAGCTAGTATGTTTATACGGGGGAAGTCCAGTTATTTATTCTCCCCACTTCCCCACTTCCCCACTTCCCCACTTCCCCACTTCATAATTCATAATTTGTGCTTTTTGTCAAAAAAACTTTTTTTTTGCAATAAAACTACACAAAAAAAAGATCATCGTTGTGGGTGAAATTGACTAATTTACCTGTCTTAATTAGGATTACCTACTAGATGTGGCAAGGGTTTCAGCCATTGCTGCCCAAAAAAGCACGAAATAACCCACTATGAAATTCTATCAAATCGCTGTAACCATTGGAACATCGTTGTTAAATAATAATCTTTCTCAATTAATTCTTAAAAATTTATAAATATTGCGGAATGTTAATTTAAATATTCTCAAGTTTTTGGAGTCAGTAGATAATTTTTGCTTATCTTTGACCAACATTGGGTTAGAAGTCAGTTATCAGTTATCAGTTATCAGTTATCAGTTATCAGTTATCAGTTATCAGTTCACTGAGAAAACTCCCCTCTCCCCTCTCCCCTTCCCCCCACTTCATAATTCAGGTTCTTCGGTTTGTCTTATGCAATGGACGGGAGCATAAGAGATGAAACCCTTATAGAGAAAGACATTTGGCGATTTTTGTCAATTGTTTTTGATCCAGAGCGAACTAATCAATTAAATCTCTTGCCAGATAAGAATTTAGGCTATTTATGCCGTCCTATCGAACCATAACAAGTAACGAAGAGCCATAATTCATAATTCATAATTCATAATTCATAATTCATAATTCATAATTCATAATTCATAATTGCCAAAAAGATTATTTTCTGGAGAATAAAACGTAAAAACAGGGAATAATAAACAGAGTTAACAGAGTTGCTAAAGACAAACCCGAAAAAACGACAATTCCTAAAGGTTGCAGGAATTCTCCCCCCTCTCCTAATCCTAAAGCGAGGGGAAATAAACCTAAAACCGTGGTCACGGTAGTCATTAAAATCGGTCGTAAACGTTGGGGAGCGGCCTTTAAAATAGCTTGTAGTCGAGTAAAACCGAATTCTTGCCGCAATTGATTGGCTAATTCCACCATAATAATCCCGTTATTAACCACAATCCCCACCAATAACACCACCCCGACGATGACAATGGCATTAATCGGGGTTTTGGTCAAATATAGTCCAAAAATTCCCCCCGCTAGGGCCAAAGGAACGGTTAACATAATCACCAAAGGGTCTATGAGCGAGTTATACTGCACGGCCATGACCACAAAGACTAAAAATACCGATAAACCCGCTAATAAACCCAAAGAACCCTGAATTTCTTGATTAGATATGGCGGCAGCACTGGGTAAAATGCTGATACCATCGGGTAAGGGAGTAGAATTTAAAACCGATTGTACCCCCGCGAGTGCGTCACTTAATTTCGCACCCTTGACTAAACTGCCGATAATAATAAAAACTTGACGCTGATTAATTCTCTGGATGACTGCTGGGGTTTTTCCTGCTTCAATGCTAGCGATATCGGCTAATTTTAAGTCTTCTTGCCTATTGACAAAAATAGGTATTTGTGAAATGTCACTAATTTTTTGCCGCGAGTTGGGTTCCAATTGCACCCGGATATCGATTAATCTTTCTCCCCGTTGCAGTTGGGTGGGGATTGATCCTTGAATAGCAGTCCTTACGGTTTGTCCCACTTCTGGGGTACTCAATCCCAAACTATTTAAGCGCGTCCAATCGGGTTTAATCTGGATTTCCAGTTGTCTGGGGTCAGCATCGGGACGAAAACGCACACCAGGGACTTTTTCATCGAGAAGACTGAGGATTTCTTCACCAGCTTGCTCTAGAGTTTTCCCATCGCGTCCCTGTAACATCACATCCACGTCAGCACCAACGGAGGGAGAGTTATTAAGAATAATACCGCGCACTTGACCGGGAGTGAGACGCAAACGCACGTTAACGAGGTTTAATTGCTCTAGTGTTTTGCTCATGCGTTCGATATATGCTTCTGTATTAGTGCCTTGTTTGAGATTAATCGTACTAGAAGCGCGCAAAATATTTTCATTGGTAGTTGTGCCAAAAAGAGAACCGCCACTGGTAGTAAAAACGTACTTGGTCTCTGGTTGTGATAATAAAATCTTTTCTACTTCCCCCATCACCTGACGGTTAGTATTTAAATTGGTACCCGGGGGAAATTGAGCAAAAACGTTCACCTGTCCGGTTTGAATACGACTAAAGACTTCCTGGGGGATATATTGCCAGAGATAAAAACTACTTCCCCCTAAAATTAAAAAGGCCAGTAGGATAACAGCTATTCTGTAGCGGATGATTTTAGCTAAAAAACGACTGTAGAGAATGGTTAAACCTTCTAGACGTTGACTAAAGACTTTTAAGAGCCAAAATCGCTGAATACCACTAGAAACCCGCATATTTAACAAACGACTGGCTAACATGGGAACAACGGTTAACGCACACAGCAGAGAAGCAGCCACAGCAAAACTGATAGTGAGGATAATCTCGTTAAATAGCAGGGAGATAAAACCACCCAGTAATAAAAATGGCAGGATAGAGACGAGATTAGTCGCAGTGGAGGCCACTAAAGCAGATTCTACCTCTTGGCTGCTATTCCGGGCAATTTCTAAAAAATCTCGCTTATTTTGGTTTTGATTAACTTTGAGGGCAATATTTTCCAGCATGACGATGGAATTATCCACCACGATACCCACCCCTAGGGCCAATCCTCCCAAACTAAACACATTTATCGATAACCCAAATAACTTCATACAGATGATTGCGACGAGGGTAGAAAGAGGAATCGCTAGGATAATGATAAAAGTCTGTCGCAGAGAACCGAGAAAGACGAATACAGTCAATCCTGCTAAAATTGTCCCCGCTAGTCCCGACGAAACCACGTTATTAACCGCGTTTTGGATAAATACAGACTCATCAGTAGTGGTGACGACTTGCATCCCCCCGGTCATTAACCCGGATTTTTTTAATTCGGCAATGCGTTTTTTGACCCCTTCTACCACAGCAATCGTGTTCGCATTCGGTTGTTTTTGGATGCTAACCCGCACGGCATTTTTTCCATTTAGGGTGACAAAAATTCTTTGTTCTTCTGTCCCATCGATAACTCTGGCCACATCCCGCAGATAGATTTTTTCTTCGGGATTATTACTATCGGTCAGTGCTAAATCTTGGATATCCGCTACGTTTTTAAATTTCCCCACTGCGCGGGTTAAAGGTTCCCCAGTTTCTCCCTCTAGTCGGCCCCCAGAGATCTCCTGATTACGTCTTTTTAGGGTGTCTAAAACCTGATTTAATCCCACTCCTAAGGATTGTAATCGCTGCAGGTCAATATTAACTTGAATTTCTTCTCTAACTCCCCCAATCACGTCCACCACTGCCACTCCTTCCACAAACCCTAATTCTCTCCCTAATTCTTCATCAGCAAATAATCTTAAGTCTTTTAGGGGTAGGGTATCAGAAACGAGAGCAAATTCATAGACGGGTAAACGAGAGGGTTCAAATTTGTTTAAGCGAGGTTCTTCAATAATATCGGGTAAATTTTGTCGGACACGATTAAAACTTTCGGTAGCTTCATTTAAAGCAACATTTAAATCTCCCCCCGGTTGAAAAAATAAATCTACTCGCATCCTTCCCTCCCGAGTTTCTGAATAAACTTGCACTACTCCCTCGGTGGCACTCATTCCTTCTTCTAGGGGTTTAGTTACTTCTTCGAGAATAACTTCCGGGGAAACCCCCGGGACATTCATCCTTAAACTAATGCGAGGATAAGTGATAGAAGGAAGCAAATCTACTTGTAAACGATTTAGAAAAAAAAGACCGATGATGATAACTGCTATAGTTAACATCAATACTCCTATGTGACGACGAATTGATAGACCGCTTAGGGAGATGTTTTCTAACATGATTATCTATGGGGGATAGTGAGGATGCAGTCCCGATGTCAAAGTTGGCACCGCCAAGCATGAAAATATGATAGCCTCTAATTAGGGCTAAGACAAAAAGCTTGTTCCCTCAATAGAGCTTTGTGGTCTGAGAGGTATCTGTCAAGAGTCGTGTAGAACATTTACTGATAGAAATAATCCCTTGATAAATGTTGGAGATTTGCTTTTTATGACTGATATTTTTATCAATTAAAGCTTGTATAGTAAAGCTTTGAGTTTTTGTTAGATTGATATTTATCAACTTTAGAGCATTGCTGGACAGAGAGGGAGCTTGGGGAATTTTCTACATTGTAAGTTCGGAAGAACCTATATTCTTCATCATAATTAACATTTAGTTAAGTTATAATGAAGATTTATAACATTGTCTTCTGGCCAAAGATTGACGAATTTCGATATTTTGTTGTCCTACGATGTGGTTCTTATCATACCATCAAAAATGGTTCTACACATAATGGCAAGCCGAAACGTCAGTGTGATATAGACACATTTTCAACTCCAACAAACTCCGATACATCTTTAGGATTGTCATGTTTCAAGCGGCTCTTCGTTACTTGGTATAGTTCGATAGGGGGCATAAATCGACTAAATCTTTATATGGCAAGGAGTTTAATTGATTAGTTAGCTTTAGATCAAAAGCAATTGACAAAAATCGTCAAATGCCTTTCTATATAAGGGTTCCATCCCTTATAACCCCTGTCCATTGCATAAGACAAACCGAAGAACCTTTCAAGCAAAGTTCAATCACTTCCCTGATATTCTTCATCAATTCATCAATCGTTTCCCCTTGACTTTAACAACCCCGAAGTTGAGGAACTTGCCCAACATAACACCTATCTTCATCTCGTTCAATGACAACATAAAACCCTCTTTGATGGTTCATGGTTATTAATCCTTAAAGAAATTATCGTTATCCAAGCTTTTATTGGGGATTATTGAAACTTGAAGAAAGAGGTTTGTAGGCGTACGGATTTCCCATGATACCTATAATATCATGTCAAGTCGCCTTTGTCAAGAGAAATTCGGGGTTTCCTCGCCTAACGGAAGATTTTTGATTTTCGCAGAAGATCTAATAAATTTTCATAACTTGATCGCTACAACTATCCAGCCAACAACTACAATAACTCTAGCATCTGTGTCAAAAAAGGCCTATCTATGCAACTTTCGCCCCAAGAAAAAGATAAATTACTCATTTTCACGGCGGCACTGCTCGCCGAAAGACGCAAAAATCGCGGTATTAAGTTAAATTATCCCGAAGCGATCGCCTATATTAGCGCCGCCATTCTCGAAGGTGCTAGGGAAGGTCGTAGCGTCGCTGAATTAATGAGTTACGGTACGACTTTATTAACTCCCGAGGAGGTAATGGAAGGTATCCCAGAAATGATTACGGAAGTACAAATCGAAGCGACTTTTCCCGATGGTACTAAATTAGTTACCGTTCACAATCCCATTCACTAACAGGAGATTTTTAGCAGTTATGATTCCGGGAGAAATTATCACACCATCTGGAGCGATCGAGATTAATGTCGGTCGTGACACCCTGCGTATTTCTGTGGCTAATACAGGTGATCGACCGATTCAAGTGGGTTCCCACTATCATTTTTATGAAGTTAATCAGGCCCTAGAGTTTCAGCGAGAATTAACTAGGGGAACCCATCTGAATATTCCTGCGGGTACATCAGTTCGATTTGAACCGGGAGACACGAAAGAGGTGGAATTAGTTGCCATTGCGGGAAGCGAAGAAATTTATGGCTTTAATGCTTTAATTAATGGTTCTCTCAAAGGCAAGAAAAAGAAAAAGTAAGGCCTTGACAGAAAAATTATCATAGTTCGATCGCTCAATTGTGGTAACATCAAGCCAACGATAACTAATTCTTTCCAAGACTATGACGACGGTAAAAATTGGCATCATTGGCGGTAGTGGTTTGTATAAAATGGATGCTCTCAAGGATGTGCGGGAAGTATCCCTCGATACTCCTTTTGGTTCTCCTTCCGATGCTTTAATTCTGGGGACTTTAGAGGGAACAGAAGTTGCCTTTTTAGCTCGTCATGGCAGAAATCACCATCTTTTACCGACTGAATTACCCTTTCGAGCTAATATTCACGCTCTCAAACAATTAGGGGTTGAATATATTATTTCCGCTTCGGCCGTTGGTTCCCTAAAAGCCGAAGTTAAACCCCTAGATTTAGTTATTCCCGATCAATTTATTGATAGAACCAAAGAGAGAATAGCGACTTTTTTTGGGGAAGGAATTGTTGCCCACGTTGCCTTTGGTGATCCCGTTTGTCCCCAATTAGCAAACATTTTAGAGGATGCCGTCTCTAGTTTAAACCTACCGGAAGTTACCCTGCATCGCGGTGGTACATACATCTGTATGGAGGGGCCGGCTTTTTCTACTAAAGCGGAATCAAATCTCTATAGAAGTTGGGGCGCAACCGTGATCGGTATGACCAATTTAACCGAGGCTAAATTAGCCCGAGAAGCGGAAATTGCCTACGCTACCTTAGCCCTAGTTACCGATTACGATTGTTGGCATCCCGATCATGATCACGTCACTGTAGAAATGGTGATCGAAAATCTCCACCATAACGCTATTAATGCCCAAAAAGTGATCCAAGAAACGGTGCGCCGTCTGGCAGCTAATCCTCCCGTTTCTGCCGCTCATTCTGCCCTTAAATACGCCATTCTTACCCGTCTAGATTCTGTTCCCGTCGCCACTAAAGAAAAATTAGCTCTCTTTTTGAAAAAATATCTTGAAGAAGTAGAGACATAGCCGAGAAAAGTCGCCGCTGAATCTAGAAATGGGTCATTTTTCTCGCTGTGATCCAGACGATCAATTTGACCCAAATTCTAGGTTATCTGTGGCTTAACTAGCTAGATATTCTCTGATGTTAGCTCGGCGTTTTCTCAATTTGGCAATCGCTTCTCGTTCGATCTGACGGACGCGTTCACGACTGATATTGAGTCGCACTCCTATTTTCGCTAAGGTGAGGGGCTGCCCATTATCTAAACCAAAACGCAGACAAATCACTTCTTTTTGTTGGGGAGTAAGGTCTGCCATCAGTTTTTCTAAATCCACCTGGAGGGAAGAATAGGCAGTGTAATCTTCTGGGGAAAGTCCCGTATCTTCCAAGAGTTCCCCTAATTCCGTGTCTTGATTGTCCCCCACCTTTAAGTCAAGGGAAAGGGGTTGACGAGACCTTTCCAAGTAGTCTCGTACCTGTTTAGGAGTTAGGTCTAATTCCTCGGCTAATTCGGCAATGGTGGCGGCGCGTCCTTTATCTTGAGCTAGTTGACGCTGGGCCTTTTTGATTTTATTCAGTTTTTCGGTTATGTGGATAGGCAGACGGATGGTGCGACTTTTTTCTGCGATTGCCCGGGTGATAGCTTGGCGAATCCACCAATAGGCATAGGTTGAAAAGCGATAGCCTTTAGTGGGATCGAATTTTTCCACGCCTCTTTGCATTCCAATGGTTCCCTCTTGAATCAGGTCCAACAGATCTAGATTACGTTTTAGGTATTTTTTAGCGACGGAAACCACTAGACGCAGGTTCGCTTCCACCATCTTGCGTTTGGCGAAATCCCCTGCTCCTAATTCTCGACGCAGTTGTTCTTCACTAATTTCCGCCGCTTCTGACCACTGGCGATCGCTGGGATCGCTGCCGAGTTTAGCTTTTAGGGATTCCTTGATTTTTTCCAGAAAAATTAATCTTTGTACCTGTTTCGCGTAGAGAATTTCTTCCTCATGGCTGAGAAGGGGAACTCGGCCAATTTCTCTGAGATAGGCGCGAACTGGATCGGTGGGGTTTTTCGAGGTTTTCATGAGTGCGCGTCGGTTGAGGGTTGATATTCAGCGATTGATGGCTTTTTTCAGATTGCTTCCCCAGAGTCATTGAAGGAGATGCTATCAGAGTTTCTTCTAGTTTTGTAAAGAGATAAGTGAGTGGTTACTCAAGGATAGAGAGAAATATAATTGACGATTTAATTGCCTCTATAGTCCTTTTTTGGCTAGATATAGATTTTCTGGGCATAAATGGCAAGTAGTGAGAATCTCAGTTATTTAACTAATGTTACAACAACTATTAAATATTGTAAAGTTTATGAGAGAAAAAATATCCCCGTCAGATAGGCAGCGATGAAGAGGAGGTTTAAGCATCTCCACTCATAGATTACCCAGAGGTTTCCAATCAGGATGCAATCTAGATGACAAATCAGCAATTTTCTCAGATAGCGATTGCAGAATGAGCAACGAGAGAAGTGGGGAAGTGGGGAGAATAAATAAAAATAATCTCCTGACTTGAAAATGATGACCCGACTCAAAAGTGTTATGAACGAGTTGGCCAATGTCTTCAAGGATAACAGTCAAAATTTTGCCTATTCTAGACCAATTTAAGAGACAACTAGAACAGGCTCAAGAGTAACTTGATAACCAACGTCAGTTCGGGATAAGGGTGGAAAGAAAAAGCGGGGGCTATACTTTGCACGGCTACAACTTGCATTTTTTACTCAAAGACAATAATATCTGGACTTCCCCGTTGACAAAAAGCCATAACCTGTGCTGTAGAAGGGATTAAAAGAATTTCCAGCGCCCCGTTACTGGGTACAAATCAGGGAAACTCCCAATAAATCTAACGCTTTTTGTTGCAGTTGGGTCGGTCGAGTTATCTTAGAAAAACAATAACTTCCCTCCCTAATC
>SFBI01000069.1 GCA_007095845.1 Microcystis aeruginosa Ma_MB_S_20031200_S102 | reverse complement strand
CCCTCTCCTTAACCGTCCTCGACCCGACGGAATTACAATTAGACCCCATTCGGGCCGATTCTCTGATTTTTTTGCAGTCAGAGCAATTAATTCTCCATACCGAATTTCAAACCGACCCCAACTCTAAGATTCCTTTCCGAATGCTCGATTATCGCATTCGCGTCTATCGTCGTCATCCCCAAAAACAAATGCGTCAAGTGGTAATTTATCTGCGACGCAGTGATTCTCCCCTAGTACAAGAAAATACCTTCCGTCTGGGGGAAACCTTTCATTCCTTCCAAGTCATCCGTCTTTGGGAAGAAAAGACACCACAATTTTTTCATCATCCCGGTTTATTACCCTTTGCCGTCCTCAGCAATACCGATGACCCTGAACAGGTGTTAAGTCAGGTGTCCCGTTCTTTAGAAACTATCTCCCAAAAACAGGTGCAAAGCAATCTCGCTGCCGCTACCAGTATTCTCGCCGGGTTAGTATTAAATCGAGAGACGATTAAAAAAATTCTTCGGAGTGACATTATGAGAGAATCCGTCATCTATCAAGATATTTTAGAGGAAGGCAGAGAGGAAGGCAAAGAGGAAGGCAAAGAGGAGGGTAAAGAAGAAAAAGCTCGACAAATTGCCCTAAAAATGCTATCTGCTGGTTTTTCTATCCCAGAAATCGCCCAATTTACCGATTTATCCCCCGACTTGATCGAGGAATTACAATCGAGAGACGATTAAAAAAATCCTTCGGAGTGACATTATGAGAGAATCCGTCATCTATCAAGATATTTTAGAGGAAGGCAAGGAAAAGGGACTACAAAAAGGTAAGGAAGAAAAAGCTCGACAAATTGCCCTAAAAATGCTATCTGCTGGCTTTTCTATCTCAGAAATCGCCCAATTTACCGATTTATCCCCCGACTTGATCAATCAATTACAAAGACAGCAGCACAATTAAAGCTTTAATAACCGCAAAGGGTAGGGAATTAGGAAAATTTTAACTCATCTCCCCACCCCACACCGGTTAACGACGTTTAGCGACGCAACGCACCACTAAACCACCACCTAGTATGTCTAATCCGATAACACCAGAAGGTTCGGGAGTGGACACATTACCAATATCACCCGGAATATCAGCAGCAACAAGGCGAAAGTTATCGATTGCAGCATAACCACTGCTTAGAATATCGGTTTTATCCCAAAAAAGCCCCAATTTTCTCCACGGCAGCCTCTAGAATATCGGGATCGTGAACTAAGGCAAAACGCACATAACCCTCACCACCCTTACCAAAACCGGACCCGGGGGAAACAGCGACACCAGTTTGGGACACCAATTGCCGACAAAAATCGACGGAATTACCCGGCCAACTGGGGGGAATTTTCGCCCAAACGTACATAGTAGCGGCCGGAGTGGCAACCGGCCAACCGATGCGATTTAGGGCATTAATAAACACATCCCGGCGTTTTTGGAAGATAGCGACGGTTTCTTTGACCGAATCTTGATTACCAGTTAAAGCGGCGATCGCACCATTAAGGATGCCCAAATACTGATTAAAATCAACCATAGCTTTAATCTGTCGCAAAGCCATAATTAACTGCGGGTTGCCAATGGCGAAACCGATGCGAAAACCGCCCATATTATAGGACTTGGAAAAGGTAAAAAACTCGATCGAATTAGTTTTAGCTCGATCGGCCTGTAAAATTGACGGTGGGGGCGATGTTCCCTCAAAAAAGATGTCTAGATAGGGAAAATCGTGGATTAAGACTAAATTATGCTGACGGCAAAAATCAACCGCTTTTTGGAAAAATGCCAAAGGTGCGATCGCTGTAGTCGGATTATGGGGATAACTCAAGACCATCAGCTTCGATTGTGCCAGCACTAGGTCAGGAATGTCCTCTAAAACTGGCAGAAAGTCATTTTTTGACAAAATTGGCATTCCGTAGATTTGACCGCCCGCAAGGGCAACACCGCCCAAATGGGAGGGATAACCCGGATCGAGGAGCAGGGCAAAATCTCCGGGATTGAGAAGGGCCAAAGGTAGATGGGCCGTGCCTTCCTGAGAACCAATCAGGGGTAAAACCTCCGTTTCTGGATCGATGGGTACACCAAAGCGATCACTATACCAGTTAGCAGCAGTTATGCGGAAGTCTCTGGTCCCATTATGGAGTAAATAGCCGTGCGTCTGAGGATCGTGGAGCGATCGCTCAATAGCATCGACAACGTGGGGAGCAGCCCCAAGATCGGAGGAACCGAGCGAAAGATCGATAATGGTATTACCCGCTTCTCTACTGGCAGCTTTTGCCCGATCCATATCGGCAAAAACGTTGGATTGTAGTGCCTGTAAGCGGTTTGCTAGGGTTAAGTTACTCATAACCACGGATACCTAATTAGCTGATATAGGTATCGATAAAAGATTGTAATTGTTGTTTGCCGATCGCCCCTTCATGACTGGCAATAAGTTTTTTATCTTTAAAGATGCGTAAAGCGGGAACACCTTCCACCTTATATTTAGCCACCGAGTCGGGGTTAGGGTCTATTTCTAGTTTAACTACTTTTAGCCGTTCGTCGTAGGTTTTGGCCACCCAATCGATCGAGGGGGATACCAAACGACACGGACCGCACCAACTCGCCCAAAAATAGACTAAAACGGGTTTTTCGACCCCAAAAACCTCTTGGTCAAACTTCTGATCGCTAATGACAGTTACGCTACTCACAGTATTTATTTCCTCACCATCGCTACTAATTATCATAGAGGTTCTGGGTACTTTTCGGCAATTATCCAGTTCCACAGTTCCTCAAACATTAGGATCAAAGACATCGCGTAAACCATCACCGATAAAATTAATACTTAACACCGTGATCACGATAGCCAGAGCGGGAAAAATGACCAAATGGGGGGCAGTTGTCAAGTAATCTTTAGCTTTAAATAACATTTGTCCCCAAGTCGGCACATCGGGGGGGAAACCCAAACCCAAAAAACTCAGGGTTGACTCGGTAATAATCGCATTACCCACCGCTAAAGTGGCCGCCACGATTATCATTCCCAAAACATTAGGTAATAAATGCACCCAGATTAAACGCAAAGGAGTGGCCCCCAAAGCTTTTGCAGCCGAGATAAATTCCATCTCCCGTAATTTTAAGAAATTTCCCCGCACCAATCGCGCCACCGACATCCAATTTAAACCCCCGATCACCAAAACCACGAGGATAAAAATACCCGTTTCCGGTCCGGCGATTTTTTTGATACTATCGCGAAATAAATAGACAATCAGTAAAAGTAGGGGTAATTGGGGCAAAGATAGAAATAAATCCGTTAATCGCATCAATAAGCCATCGATCGCCCCCCCGTAAAACCCGGAAATAGCCCCGATTGCCGTTCCCAAAATCATCGCCACCATCATAGCAGCAATCCCCACCGCGAGGGAAATTCGACCCCCCACCAAAATCCTCGCTAATTGATCCTGGCCCAGATCATTAGTCCCGAAAAGATGTTTTAAACTAGGGGGAGCAGTGGTTTGACTAAAATCAATGGTATCGATGGGGACTCGATAGAAAATCGGACCGAATAGGACAGCAAAAATAATTATAATTAATGCGATCGCTCCTATTACTGCCAGGGGATCTCGGTAAAAACGTCGCCAAGTATCGATAATTGCAGAAGACAGGGAAGACATAAGCTGTTAAGTGTTTAAATTACTTTTTGAGACGAGGCACTCTTGCATTGGGGGAGATTCCGCTAATCTAAGAATAAACGGTTTAAATGAGTCTTTTTAGTCTGCTGTATTTTAGTTAAAATATCAAGATGAGTCCCTTTATTGAATGAACCGTTGTGTTATAATATAACTCAAGTTCAGAAAATAGAGAGTAAAACTATGACTGTTAAAGAACTTATTCAAACAGCAATTGATAATCTACCAGAAGAACAACTAGATGAACTTTATCAATTAATTAAAAATTTCACCGCCAGCAAAAACAACTTATTAGAAGAAAAACCATCCTTATCTAAACGGCGTTTTCCAGTGGAGAATATGGTGGGTAAAGCTAAAATACTAGGTGATATGGTCAGTCCTATTGTAGATGAAGAAGATTGGGAATGTCTGAAGTAATTGTGCTTGATACTCATATTTGGTTGTGGTTAATAAATGGCAATTTTGACAGATTTCCCGATCATTGGCTAGAAAAATTTGAGTTAGCAGAATCTCTCGGAGTTTCCCCCATTTCTTGCTATGAAATAGCCCTTGCTAACCAACGGGGAAGATTAGAATTAAGTTATCCCCTTCAAGAGTGGATTCAACAAGCTTTAACAGTAGCTAAAATAGATATATTTTCAATTACCCCCGAAATTGCCATTAGAGCCGTTAATTTATCTGCCATTCACAAAGATCCTTTTGACCGTATTATTATGGCTACAGCCTTAGCATACGGGGCAAAACTGGCTAGTATTGATAACTTATTTTCTAAATATGTTGAAATCAAAGATCATCTCATGGAGAGAGGGAAATAGTGATAAGTAAGAGGACAAAATCAACAGATGATTAAAATTTACACGGAAATTGAACGGGGGCAAAATTGGTTAGAGCGCCATCAAAAATCTTCTCCGATATTTGCCCTAGTTTTAGGTTTTACCGAGACGGGATTAATCCCCGGAATCTCCACCGCTGGCGCCACCCCGGAAGATAGAAAATACACTGCGATCGCTGATGCCGAATTTATCGTTAAAGGAGTTTCACCCCATCCCCGTTATCCCTTACCACCCCTAACAGTGGGAGCCTCCCCTGCCTATATTACCCGCGCCGTAGTGGAAAAATTAGCCATTCCCGTCCGGATTTTTAACGCCGGTTTACCCTTGCCCCCAGCCGTCGATTATATCGAACTGGGGGGACAACCGGCCCGTTGTCTCTCCACCGGCCGCGCCCTAGATCTCCCTATAGTAAAACATCTGTTCGCCCAAGGACTAACCTGGGGAGAAAAATTAGCCCGGGAGTCTAGTTATCTAATTATCGGCGAATGTGTGGTGGGTGGCACCACCACCGCCCTCGCCATCCTAACTGGATTGGGTTATCGAGCCAACGGCAAAGTTAACAGTAGCCATCCCCATTGCAATCATGCTCAGAAACAGGCAATAGTTGAGCAGGGATTAGCCGGAAAAGAATTTTTTGATCCTTTTGAGGTAATCGCCGCCCTAGGCGATCCTCAGCAGATTTTCGTCGCTGGTATGGCGATTGCCGCTAGTGGGCAGGGTGGGGTACTTCTCGCCGGAGGAACCCAAATGTTAGCCGTTTCTGCTTTAATTCAAGCTCTAGTGACTAAATATGCCTATCCGGTTAACTGGGAAAATATCATCGTCGGCACAACTCGTTGGGTAGCGGAAGATAAAACGGGGGATACGGTGGGATTAGCCAGCATGATCGGAAAAATACCCTTATTAGCCACACAATTAAACTTTTCCGCCTCTAAATACCCGGTTTTGCAAGCTTATGAACAAGGTTTCGTCAAGGAAGGAGTCGGTGCGGGGGGATGTGCGATCGCGGCTTATTTGTACCAGAATTGGACTGATCAAGATTTGCTCAAAGCAATCGAAAATTTAATCGAGTTTCAACTAAACTGTTGACTATCTATTTGGGTATCACCTATCGCTAAAACCTTGGATTTTCTAAGATGATTGACTCCAATCATTGTGTCACTTTCCAAGGACCGATTTCGGTTTTCTGGTCAGCAATTACTGGTCTCTCGCTGATATCTAGAAACCCCGGAATCGCTCCACACTTACTTTTTGCTCTATTTCGACTCTTTCTTTTTCCCGTCCTTGACGTAGGTATTCTTGATACTTTCCACAGTCTCGCTAGTTCTAATAGATGGTTTCATGACTGAGCGATTCTTGACTGGCTCTTTTCAGACGACCTGTTATTTGTTCGGGACTATGATAATCTTTCAATTCTTTTTTCACGAACTTTAAGACCGACTCGCTGACATTTTTAAAGGGTTGTTTGACATTTTTGGTGCGCGTCTCGCTTTCAGCTTGTGCTGTGTCAGGTAGATAGCAGCCCAGAGAACTTTGATTCCTTCTTAATTCTCGTGATATCGTGCTTTGATGACATCCGAGCTAGAAGGCCATTTGCTGTTGAGATAAATTTCCCTCTTGACTCAGTTGGTAGAGCAAGTTTCTTTGTTCTATGTTAGGATATTGGGGAGCTTCGTTTTTGGGTCTAATTTGTTTTTGTTAATGATCAGACAGTACCTGATGAGCCTTTCTTTGTCAACTCTTGAGGTTGATGCGTTTCATTTTTGAATTGGCGTTTGTTCAAGGGAACCAATGGGAATAGCGGGGAAAGTATCGAGGAGTAATTGATAGCGATCGCTTGCATTTTTTTGATATGAAAGATAGCATTCATCGAAAATTTCCAAAGGATAGAATTTGAGACTAGGACTATCTTTAAGTTCATCTAATATATCGAGACGAAAAGTTCTAATCTCTCCCTTCCAGTGACCGTCTTTTCTCTCTCTTTCTGCTCCCCAATATTTGAGTTTAAGTAAATGTTGTGATAATTGGGTTAAGAGACTTTTAATTGTGCGTTTTTCGCTCCTTCCCATACTTGCTAACTCCTCTGGTAAATTATCTAAATCTACTCGTTCAAACTGTCTGGCTTGCAGTTAATTAATAGTAGTTCTAATCCAGAGATGAAGTCTTGTTCGTACAGATTTCTATTGTCCATAAATACTTCCTTTAACTTAATAAAACAGGGACAATTATAGAACTTAACTATATAAATTATTCACATATTCACCGTAGCCATTATAGGGCAGAGTTTCGATGATTTCCCAAGATAAATCACTGCTACTGCCGATAAATTTCTCCGTTGCTTGCGACCAACGGGGATGGGGTTTACTGGGGTTTACATTAGCCTCAAAATCGTATTCATGAGCGTCAATTGTGTTCCAGTAAGTGGCGGGTTGTTTGGCGGTAAATTCAATTTTTACTATTGATTTTGCACCTTTAAAACCGTATTTCCAAGGAATAACCATTCGCAAGGGTGCGCCGTGTTGTTTGGGTAAATCATGCCCGAAAATTCCCACGGCAAAAAAAGCTAATTCATTGGCCATTTCTTCAATTCTTAAACCTTCTGTATAGGGCCAGGGTAAGGCTCCTAAATGTAATCCTGGCCCCTGGGTAATTTCGGGATTATAAAATGAAGTGAAACGGACGAATTTAGCTTCGGGTTTTGGTTCCACTGCTGCAATTAAAGCACTCATGGGAAAACCTAGCCAGGGTAAAACCATTGACCAAGCTTCCACACAACGAAAACGATAGATTCTTTCTTCGAGAGGAAAGATTTTTTTAATAGTATCTATATCGTAGGTTTGGGGATTTTTTACCAATCCTCCCACTTCTACCGTCCAGGGATTCGTCGGTAATTTCTGCGCTTTTAACCAGATATTTTTTCCCCCTCCGAACTCATAAAAATTGTTATATCTCCCAGCTACAGTTTCGGCAACTATGGGGCGATTTACCGTTAAAAACTGCGAATTTTTGCTGAACCCTTCAATTTTAGGCAATTGTAAACTTTTTTCTAAAGCTTCCGAGGAGGAGGATTTACCACAAGCAGTTAATAATAGGGAACTCCCCGCAATTCCTGCCCCGATTAACCCCTGTAAAAAGCGACGACGATTAAAATAAACACTTTCGGAAGTAACTTCATTTTCGGAAATTTGCCAAGATTTAGCTAAACGAATCAAGACCATAATTATCACCAATTTTATTGACAAAAAAAACAGAGTTATGATATGAGATACCATAACTCTGATTGTACAATATTTTGTCAGTTTTTTTAAGAAATTTCGGCGAGCATCGGGGCAGTCACCAGAGGTTCCCGTCGTCCTTTTAAGACCATGGGAACTCCTCGGGAGGGAGCAAGAGTGAGACCGCGGCGACTGGGTTTTTCGGGAGTATTATTAACTAGAGTTAGCTGATAATTGGCCAAAATTGTGGCGACAGCGATTTTCATCTCGTAGATAGCTAAAACTTCTCCGATACAACGACGCGCTCCACCACCAAAAGGCATATATTCGTAGGGGGTGAATTGTTTTTCTAAAAAGCGTTCTGGTTTAAAAGTATGAGAATCAGGGAAAGTTTGCTCGCGGTGGTGGGCCAGATAAATACAACCCATAATCATTGTCCCTTTTTCTAAAGCATAACCATCCAGTTCTACTGGTTCTTCCACTGCTCGGGGAAAAGTTAACATTCCCACGGGATGAATCCGTAAAGTTTCCGAACAAACCGCAGAAAGATAGGGTAATCGAGTTATGTCAATGGGGTTAGGATTATTTCCTAAAGTGGCCATTTCTTGGAGAGTTTTTGCTTTAATTTCTGGATAGCGATGGGTCCAGTAGAGCGCCCAAGACATAGCGGTGGCCGTGGTTTCATGACCTGCGAATAATAAGGTCATTAATTCATCGCGCAACTCCTTATCACTCATCGGGTTGCCCTCTTCATCGCGAGCCGACATCAGCAGTGATAAAATATCGGTACGGTTGGGGTTAGGATTAGCTTTTCTTTCGGCAATTTCTGTATAGATAATATCATCAATTTTTGCTTGGGAACGCTGGTATTTTCCCCAGGGACTCCAAGCACCCAAATTAGCCTGCAAAATTGGGAAAAATAACAAAGAAGCCATCACCGGAGAGTTAAAAATATCGAGCATTTCAGCCAGATTTTTTTTCAAGGTTTGATAACGTTCCCCTTGACTAATTCCAAAAACTGCCTCCATAATTACTTGTAAAGCAATCGCTGTGGTCACTGAACGGGCTTTAAAAGGTTGATTTTCGGGCAATTCTGCCATTACTCTTAGGGTAATATCGCAGATTAAATCGCCGTAAAAACGCATTCTCTCCCCGTGAAAAGGTGGCAATAAAAGCTGACGGCGTTTTTTGTGGATGTCTCCGTCTAACATGACGACGGAATAATCACCGATAATCGGGGCAATAATCCGATTTGCTTCCCCCGGTGCCGAAAATTTTTTACGGTCATTAGTTAAAACCTGGTGTAGGGCTGCAGGACTACTGACAAAGATAAAATTATCTACAGTTAAACCCACTTTTGTGCTAAAAATATCGCCATGATTGCGGGCGGCATTTTCCATAAAAGCTACGGGATTAATAATCCATTGTGCCATTTGCAGGAACGTAGGGGCTTTAACCTTGGGCAGGATTTTCATAGATTAATTGCTATATCAAATGCTAATTATTTCTAATTGTGGCATTTTTTCCCCAGAGACAGCAAGGTGTAATTCTGGCAGGTCTGTGATTTTATACTAAATCCGATTATTAAAAACCGAAATTCTCCTGACTACTGACTTGAAAGAGGGTATGGGGTGTAGGGAAAGAAACCTCTTTCATCTCTGGTGGTGAAAAGTTTTCCATCAGGACTGACTCTGTTCGGCGGTTCGGATCTCGGCGTGAGCTTAGTAGTTCGACGGCTCTTCTAGGCTCTGTGTGATAAGTTTAACTTACATAATGATCGATCTTTATGTCCTCTGTATCTCTATGGTTCCTTCCACTCCCTCGCCGGCAGGACTGTATCTTAGAATACATTTTACCCACCAAATCCAAGAGAGCCAAACCCTTAGGCTAGAGAAGCGGTAATCCAAAATAAACCATCGACTAAAATTGTACTCAATACGGCTCCGCTAAATGCCCACCAGTGGCATACCCGTTTTTGCAAAGGATAGATACCAATTGCTAAGAGCAAGTTGAGCAACACGATCGCCCAACTGATGCCCCAGGGGGTCTGAATTTGGGCTAAAGCGTCATGAAATACTGGCGATACTAGGTTGGGGTCTAGTTCCACGGTCATTAATTGTCGCCAGTAGGGAATTAGTCCCGTTAGATAAAAATATACATCGGTGATGGCGGTTCCTAACAAAGAACCGAGATAGAAAAGATTGCCCACTTTGCCGCGACCTTTGTATAATCCCCAGAGAACAAAGGGCAGCCCGATCGCTTCCATGGGAATATGGAGCAACGGTTCCCAACGCCACCAACCCCAGTATAAAGAACCTGCTAACCAACTCCAACTAAAGCCCAAAAGTAAATCCCCCCAAAGATTGATTTTTGCTTGTTTGAGCAGCCAAATTCCTAACCCCACCCAGAAAATGGTCAAACTGAGGCTAATTTCGGGATAGTAACGCACTAGGGGTGCTTGTAGGAATACGGGGACTGATACCAAAAATGCTGCTGTCCACAAGACGGACTGACATTTTTCCCAGTTAGGGACTAGGGGTTTCAGGCGATCGGGATTGCTGGGGATTAGGCTAGAGTTGAGCAAAAGATTTCAGAATTGTTACAAAACTTTACTTATATTAAGATACATCATTCTTTTTTCATTGTATCCCCCCTAGGGGGATTTTGATAAATTAAAAAATTGTTTTTGGCGATCGAGGAAAATCAAAGGGGAATAACCGAGCGCTATCCTGTTAGAATCGAAACGACAGCAGCGATCGAGGAGTAGCAAAAATATGGCGGCGGGCCGTAAAGAAAATCCCAGAATGCCCCTAGATAAAGTTATTTTTGTCATTGCTTGCGTCTATCTAGGTTGGGTGGTGGCATGGCTAATCAGTCAAAAAAATGTCCTTGTTTCTCAAAATGGCACCATTTCCCCAGAAGATCAAAAATTTATCGCCTATCTGCAATCATCTCTGACTATTATCGATCGCCAAGGTCAAACTTCATCCCCCACTCCTAATTCTTCTCCCCAAAATATACCTTCCCCAGTAGTAACAGTTCCACCAGCACCACCCGCTAATTTACCAGTTAATAACGCTCCTCAGATCATAGAAAGAATTTACGTTCCCGTTTATCCTCAAACTCCTGAAACTACGGCCAAAATTGTCCCAGTCAGACCATCAAAGGCCGAAACTTCGTCACCAGCATTGCCAGCTGTCCCCCAAGTAAATCCGCCGTTGGTACTGGTTATTCCTACCAATAATCAGGTTAAAAATACTCTGGTGGGGGTGATGGATTTAGGCGATCAATCTTCAGCTTTATTTGATAATCAGGGGATAACTACGCGTATTTCTCCGGGGGAATTTATCAACGGTTGGACTTTAGTGGAAGTTGGCAATCAACAGGTTATTTTATCTCGCAACGGCCAAACAAAAGTCTTAGAAGTCGGACAATCTTTTTAGGTTAGACGACGGATAAATTCTAGGGGTAAACCATCTGTATCGGCAATAAAAGTGACTTCATACAGATGATTGCCGATCATCTGTTGTTGCGGTGGCAAAAGAATATTTAAAGGTTGATACAAATCGGCATCCTCTTGATGGGCTTGCTGAAAGTTATTTGTTAATTTTTCTAACCATTCTGGTAAATTGCTGACATTTTCTGTTAGGTCAAAAGACAAGTGATAATAACCGACATAATGCTGATCACTAAAAGCATCGGCTGCCGGTTTCGGTTGGGGAATTTGGATTAATTCGATGCGTCCGTTTAACCCCGTTAGCCAACAGGCCAAAGTATAACCTGTGGTGAATCTTTCCTCTAGGGTAAAACCGAGAATCTGATAAAAAGCGATCGCCCGATGGATATTAGCGGTACGAATAGAAGCGTGGTGCATTTTCAGAAGATAGGAGTGGGAAGTGGGGAGATGGGGGATTGGGGAGTTTAAATCAGAGAAAAATCCAATCAGCAAAAGTGGCAGCCTGTCCGCAGTAAATGCCATCACGATGGATGATATTCCAAACGATCGCCTTTTCAATGCGAAAAAGTTGACCGTTTTTTGTGATCCTTACCCCGTGATAATCATTAATATAGCCTTGTTTTTTGACTAAATCCAGCATTTTTTGGCGTTCTTGGGCGGGTTCCTCTCCCTCTACCGTCGCTCGCGAAGGAGTTGCTAATAATTCTGGCCAAGTTAAACCCCAGAGATCGAGGGCGCTGCGATTGCCATAATTAAAGATCGGATTAGTTTGTGTACCGTGGGAAACCAGCACAAAAGGGGCATAAAAGAGCATTTTACTCTGTTCTTTGCCAGTACCGATCCGGGGTAAAAGCGATCGCCCGATTAATTGTTCATAACTATCCAGCAGCAATTCTGTCCAGGCTATAATAGCTAAATCTTGCCAAATTTCCATAAAATTATCTTGAAAAACCGGTTTAATCGTCCCTTTGCCAATATTTATAGGCTGCGTAGGCTAAAGTAATCACTCCCGTCAGAATTGCCGACTCATCCACTAAAAATTCTGGATGGTGAAGGGGAGGATTGAGGAGATTAGTAGAACCCACTCCCAGACGGAACATTGTACCGGGGGCCTGTTGCAAATAAAGGGAAAAATCCTCGGCCCCCATGGAGGGTTCCGAGAGAATTAAAACCCGATCCCGTCCCCAAGCTTCTAAACCAGCTTCTTCCACCAAACGGGTTAAAAATTGGTCATTTTGCACCGATGGCACACCCCGACGATAATTTACTTGACATTTTGCGTTATATGTGCCACAGACATTCGTGACCAAACCCTCGATCCATTCCGGGAGATGAGCGTGGGTTTCTGGATGTAGCGATCGCACTGTTCCGGCCATGCGTACCTGATCGGCGATGACGTTGGGGGCGCGACCACCGCTAATCTGGCCGATGGTGAGGACAATGGGACGCAAGGGGTTTTGAGTCCGACTAATTGCCTGTTGTAAAGTGGTGATTACTTGGGAAGCGATCCAGATAGCATCGATGGCCTCGTGGGGCCGGGCCCCGTGGCCGGATTCCCCTTGAATAAAAATCTCTAGATCATCGGCAGCCGCGGTTAAGGACCCGTAACGAACCCCGATCGATCGGGCCGGAATCGAGGGGAAAACGTGCAGTCCAAAAACGGCGCTGACATCCCGCATCACCCCTTCCCGGATCATCCAACTGGCCCCCTGGGCGATTTCCTCTGCTGGTTGAAAGAGAAAGCGTATTTTTCCCCCCACAGGTTCCGAGAGACGGGAAAGCACCATCGCCACCCCTAAACCGACGGTAGCATGAACATCGTGACCGCAGGCGTGCATAATCCCCGGTTTACGGGAAGCAAAGTCTAAATCGGTCTTTTCTTGGATCGGTAGGGCATCCATATCGGCCCGGATGGCTAAAATCCTTCGATCACTGCCTTTTCCGGGCAATTCTCCCTTAACTCCCGTTTTTCCCACCGCTTCTTGCACCGATAGACCACAGGAAGACAAAACCCCGGCAATATAGGCAGCAGTTTGATATTCTTGCCCACTTAACTCTGGATTCGCGTGAATGTGGCGGCGAATCTCCACTAATCGGGGTGCGAGACTCTCGGCTATGTTTTTAATCTCGGAGAGCATGAAAGCAGTTTTACAGTATCTTTAGGGTTAATCATAGATCATTTTTTACCTAAAAATTGGGCTTGGCTGATTTTCTGCTTGAACTGTCTTCTCGGCATTCTGGGACTAAGCTAATTTGTTAAGAGGATACGGGAGTTACTATTCATATCTTAATTCGGTAACTCCTATCGAGAGAATATTCCAGCTATGATAGAAAGCAGTGTCTAGTTAGGAAAAAACATGGTTCAGTCTTCTGAAAAAATTGAAGTTAAGTACGGGGAAAGAGAAATTGCCGAAGGAACATTAATTACTTTCCCTAATCCACGCCCTGGCAGAAATTATGATATTCAGATCACTCTGCCGGAATATACCTGTAAATGTCCCTTTTCCGGTTATCCCGATTTTGCCACTATTTATCTTAGCTACGTTCCCGATCAAAAGGTGATGGAATTAAAGGCGATTAAACTTTATATTAATAGTTATCGCGATCGTTATATTTCCCACGAAGAAGCAATTAACCAAATTTTAGATGATTTGGTAGCGGCTTGCGAACCCTTGCAGATGAAAGTTAAAGGGGATTTTCATCCCAGAGGTAACGTACATACCGTGGTGGAGGTGATGTATAAAAAGGAATAGCATAATTGTTTAGTTTGGGGATGGGTTGACCCCCATCTCTAACTGTTCTAGTTTTTATTGTTCAAGTTTTTTGCTGTCGTCGTCTTCATTACCCATTATCCCTACCATCCTGATCTGACTGACGGCTAACTGATATATTTTCTGATGACGATATAAATAGCAAAAACTATAGACGAATAGCTATGAGCTTTGGTGAAGAATTTCAATTACTGCTGCGGGCCCGTTATCCTCTCATTTATGTTACCACCCTAGAAGAAGAACGTCTCGAAAAAGCGATCGCCGATATGGCCAAACAGAGCCATAACCGCGCTGTCTATGTCTGGGATTTTGTGGATGGTTATCAAGATAATCCCAATAATGAGAACTTTGCTCGGCGCAATCCCCTCCAAGCTCTTGAATTCGTCGAAAAGCTGCCGTCTAACATCGCCGCCATCATCATTTTACGCGATTTCCAGCGCTTTCTAGAAGATATTTCCATCGCCAGAAAATTGCGAAATCTTGCTCGTTCCCTGAAATCTCAGCCTAAAAACCTAATTATCGTCGCTCCTGAACTGTCTATCCCCTCGGATCTCACCGAAGTCATCACCGTCGTCGATTTTCCCCTCCCCAGTGGCGAAGAAATTAAACAGGAAATCCAGCGATTAATCGCTGCCACCAGACAACTGGTAAAAGAACCACTCCTGGATGAATTAGTGCTTTCTGCTCAAGGATTATCCCTAGAGAGAATTCGTCGGGTTTTAGCCAAATGTTTAGCCAGTCACGGCCAAATTGAGCCAGAGGACGTGGAATTAATTTTGGCAGAAAAACGCCAATCGATTCGTCAAACCCAGATATTAGACTTTTATCCCGCCACAGAGCAGATTTCTGACATCGGGGGACTAGATAATCTCAAAGACTGGCTGATTCGTCGCGGTGGTGCTTTTAGTGAACGCGCCCGCGCCTACGGTTTACCCAATCCCCGGGGTTTACTATTGGTGGGAATTCAGGGGACGGGTAAATCCCTGACAGCGAAAGCTATTTCCCATCATTGGCACTTACCGCTACTACGTCTAGACGTGGGGCGTTTATTTGGCGGATTGGTGGGAGAATCGGAATCACGCACCCGTCAGATGATTAATCTCGCTGAAGCTTTAGCTCCCTGTGTGCTGTGGATAGACGAAATCGATAAAGCTTTCGCCGGAGTGGATGGGAAAGGTGACGGGGGAACCACCGGACGGGTTTTCGGGACTTTTATCACTTGGTTAGCGGAGAAACAATCGCCGGTTTTTGTCGTCGCTACAGCTAATAACATCCAATCTTTGCCCCCGGAAATGTTGCGAAAAGGACGCTTCGATGAGATATTTTTTGTCGGACTACCTAGTCAAAAGTCCCGCGAGGAGATTTTTGGCGTTCATCTGGGGAAAGTCCGGCCCCATAATCTAAAAAGTTATGATATAAAGCGACTAGCCTACGAAACTCCCGATTTTTCGGGGGCAGAAATCGAACAAACCATCGTGGAAGCGATGCACATCGGGTTTAGTCAAAATCGCGACTTTAACACCGATGATGTGCTTGAGGCCGCTAGTCAGATTATACCCCTGGCCCGCACTGCTCAAGAACAGATCCAGTTTCTACAGGATTGGGCCAAGTCCGGTAAAGCTCGTTTAGCCTCTCGCGATGATCGTTTTAATGTTAATCCTAACAGTTAATTTAGCAACAATATGAAGCGTTTATCTGGTTTATTACAATTTATGGTCGGTTTTGTCCTAGGAGTGGCGATTTTGGTCGGTGGGGCTACTGCTGTCGCCTATATGCTTCTCTCTGGTATGAATTCTAATCCTCCTAAACCCGTCTTTACCGAGGAGAAAAAAGAGGAAACTAAGGAGGAAAAAGCTGCTAAACCCATCCCCACTACTCCCGTCCAAGAACAACCCCAAGCTGAGGTGAAAGAGTCTCCCACGGCTGCACCAGCACCAAAAGTCGCCCCGAAACCTAGTCCCGAAGTAAGAAAAAAAGAAACCACATCCGAGGGTTATCAAGCGCGGGTGACATGGCAAAGCGGTTTAAGTCTGCGCTCTCAACCTACCACTGAATCGACTCGTCTCGGCGGTCTGGATTATAATACTAAAGTCAGTGTGGTGGGAACCAGCAGCGATGGCCAATGGCATCGGGTGCGTCTGTCCGATGGTCGCGAAGGTTGGATTAAAGCGGGTAATATTTCTAGAGTCCAGTAAATATTTAGAAGGGATAGATTTTCTAAATCTATCCCTTTCCCTTAATTCAAGAACGATTATCGCGATTAACTTTTCTGATTAACCAATAACTTGCCGCTAAAGCTAAGGTTCCCACGGTGAGGGCAATTAAATCATCTTTACTGTATTTGTTGGGATCGAAAATAATAATTTTTCGAGAGATGGCAATTAAAGCCGTAACGACAACTAATTCAACCTGTACGATGTGTTTTCTTAGGTAAGCAGTGATGTTTTCTAATAACTCTAAGGCAATTAAAATATTGAGAAATAATCCGAAA
Source organism: Microcystis aeruginosa Ma_MB_S_20031200_S102 (assembly GCA_007095845.1). Classification (GTDB taxonomy): domain Bacteria; phylum Cyanobacteriota; class Cyanobacteriia; order Cyanobacteriales; family Microcystaceae; genus Microcystis; species Microcystis aeruginosa_D. The sequence continues at coordinate 16,130 of SFBI01000069.1, read as the reverse complement.
ATTTCAATTAAAGTTTTGCCAAAAAAACCGATGGGTTCCGTAGTAAATAAATCTCGGATTAGGATAACTACTAGATCATAAAGAGAAACAATAATAACAATAATTAAGGCTACGGATAAAACCTTAGAAACTAAGTTTTCAACGACATGAATCGACTTCATGAAATTTTCATCGCGCCATTGTTGACCAAAATTGATAATTAGTTTCCGTATCTGTTTGAGCATGATTGATTAAGTAAAAAGTAAAAATTATTATTGTATTTGATTGCTAATTGTTCTATTTAGTTGACAAGTAAGCTGATCCCCCCTTTGATAAGGGGGGTGCTGATCCCCCCTGAATCCCCCCTTTGATAAGGGGTGCTGATCCCCCCTTGATCCCCCGTTGATAAGGGGTGCTGATCCCCCCTTGATCCCCCCTTGATAAGGGGTGCTGATCCCCCCTTGATCCCCCCTTGATAAGGGGTGCTGATCCCCCCTTGATCCCCCCTTGATAAGGGGGGCATCTGAAAATTTTTAAACTCTACCTACTTAGAGATAATTTTACTTGAAGAAGGCTTCCCTAGAAAAAAAATCTAGGTGCGATCGCTATTAAGTCAACCGCACCCCAAACTAATACAAATGCTCGCATCTAGCTGACATCATCGTGAGCGAAACGATTATAGAGGAAGTCGAGGGCATAGTTACGCAGACGATAATATTCCGGATCCTCCATAATTCTCTCGCGATCGCGGGGACGGGGGAAATGAATATTCATCACTTCGCCGATTTTCGCTTCCGGTCCATTGGTCATCATTACCAGCTTATCAGCGAGGAAAAGAGCCTCATCGATATCGTGGGTAATCATCAACACCGTACAGCGTTTATCTTGCCAGATTTTCAGCAATTCTTCCTGTAATTCCTCTTTGGTAATCGCATCCAAGGCACCGAAAGGTTCATCAAGAATCAACACTTCCGGACGGATAGAAAGAGCGCGAGCGATCGAAACCCGTTGTTTCATCCCCCCGGAGATTTGGGGAGGGGTTTTATCCATAGCTTCGGTTAAACCCACCATAGCTAAATGTTCCCGCACGATCGAGCGTTTTTGCGCTTCCGGAGCATTGGGAGACACCGCATCTACCGCAAGATAGACATTTTCAAAAACGCTTAACCAAGGCAATAAAGCATAGTTTTGAAACACTACCATGCGATCGGGCCCGGGTTTAGTAATTTTCTTACCGTTAACTTTAACGATGCCATCGGTGGGAGAAGAAAAACCCGACACCATATTTAATAGGGTCGATTTACCGCAACCAGAGTGACCGATCACACAGATAAATTCACCTTCATTGATGCTGAGATTAACATCCTTGAGGACGGTGTAGGGGCCTCTGGGAGTGGGATAAACCTTAGAAACTCCTTCAATGGTGACAAAAGCTTCTTTACTAGGGGTCTGGGTTGCTCGGTTAACTGTGTCGGTGGTGGTGTACATAATTAGTCTTTGGGGGAAATTAGTTAATAGGGGCAATGACTGGGAATAATTGGCTAATAATTATCCCCTTAGTCGATTTTTAGGCAATTTTGCGAGATTCGCTGGCGCTAGGACGAGCATCAATAGCCACTTCGGCCATGGTGATGTTTTGTTTGATCTCTAAACTATTGAGATAACCGATCGGATCCTCGGCATCAAACTCGATACCATCGAATAACAGGATCGGTGTGCGACGATATTTAATATCCCCTAGACCCAATTCCCGGGCTGCGGTACTGAAGACACCCACCCGACAGACGCGTTCGAGAATTTCTACCCAGTTACGGGGGAAAGGAATGTGTCCCCAGCGTGCCATTTGGGTCATCATCCAGAGGTGTTCGGTACGACTGGGACGATTTACCCCATCTCCATAGAACAGATGGTGTGCATATTCTTTCATCGGTCGATCAATACTGCACGCGTAGGAGTTGGGATCACCCAGTTGGATATAATCAATATTGGTACTAAGATACTGACGACTGGCGAGGATTTGACGAATTTCTTCCTGATTCCCTTCCTCAGCACAGTAGCGACAACCTTCCAGCAGTGCTTTGACTAAAGCGACATGGGTATTAGGGTATTTATTGGCCCAATCTTCCCGGACTCCCAGGGCCTTACCTGGGTGGCCTTGCCAAATTTCTAAGTCGGTAGCGACGGTGTAACCGATACCCTCCATGGCAGCCCGTAGATTCCAGGGTTCACCGACACAGTAACCGTCAATACTACCGGTTTTCAGGTCGGCTACCATTTGGGCCGGGGGAATAGTTTCGAGGTGAACGTCTTTATCGGGGTCAATTCCCGCTGCCGCTAACCAGTAACGCAGGAGCAAATTGTGCATCGAGGAAGGGTGAACAATGCCAAAAATATGGCGCTGCTCCTTCGATTCCAATAGCATCTGTCTTAAAGCGTTACCGTCAATCACTCCCTCGTCATAGAAGCGTTTAGCGAGGGTGACACCGTTACCGTTACGAGTCATAGTCAAGGCGCTGACAATCGGCAAAGGTTGATCTTGATAACCACCGACGGTTAACCAGGTGGGCATTCCTGAAGGCATTTGCGCCCCGTCGAGGAATCCCCCTGCGATCCCATCCACAACCCCTCGCCAACTGGTTTCCCGGACTAAATTCACCTCATCTAGACCATGTTTAGTGAAGAATCCCTTTTCTTTGGCCACTGCTAGGGGCGCACAAGCAGTGAGGGGAACAAAACCGATCTCTAGATTGACTTTTTCTAAACCGTGACGGGCAATAACTTCGACTTTGCGAGCGCGTAGTTTTTTGATCCGTTTTTGTTGGTTGAGGAAATAGATAATTTCACTCCGGAGACTGTAGTAACTGGGGTGTTCCACCACTTCCATGCGTTTGCGGGGACGGGGAATATCTACTTCCAAAATACCGCCAATTTTTGAGCCAGGACCGTTGGTAAGCATGACGATGCGATCGGATAATAGCACCGCTTCATCCACATCGTGCGTCACCATTACCGAGGTCATTTCGTATTCTTCGCATAGTTGCATTAACTGTTCCTGTAAATTACCTCTAGTCAGGGCATCTAACGCCCCAAATGGTTCGTCTAAAAGCAGGACTTTCGGACGAATGGCTAGGGCGCGAGCGATCGCTACCCGTTGTTTCATCCCCCCCGATAATTCGTTGGGACGTTTATCCACTGCATGACGAAGATTGACCAGATCGATATATTTTTCGACTTCAGCTTTTCTTTCATCTTCTGATAGTTGATCGAGAACTTGATCGACGGCGAGGGTAATATTTTCTTTGACGGTTAACCAGGGTAAAAGGGAATAGTTCTGGAAGACCACCATGCGATCGGGTCCCGGTTTTTTGATGCTTTGACCTTGCAAAGTCACCACCCCTTCTGTGGGCAAATCTAAACCAGCAATCATGTTTAAGAGGGTAGATTTTCCGCAACCAGAGTGACCGATAAGGGAGATAAATTCCCCTTTTTTTATCTGTAAATCTATCCCTTTTAAGGCCACATATTCACCGCCACCACTGAGGGGGAAGATTTTATCAATGTTATCGACAGCAACAAACAAACTCATAGTTTTTTTCTCCTTAAGTTAGCTCAAGTTTCAGTTGGTTGAAGATGGGGAGAATTTCCCCATAAATTACCTATTGACGAACGATTTGATTCTGTAACCAAGCCATAAAGCGATCGAGTAATAAACCCACACCACCGATATAAAATAGCGCGAGAATAATATCGCTGATGTAGTTATTTTGGTAGGCATCCCAGATAAAGAAACCGATACCGACAATACCCGACATAACAATTTCCGCCGCAATAATCGCTAACCAAGCTAAACCGATCGCAATTCTCAAACCAGTGAAGATGTAGGGAAGTGCCGAGGGAATTAATATCTTGAAAAAGAATTTTTGGTTGGACAATTGCAAGACTTGTTTAACGTTGATATAGTCTTGGGGAATTTGTTGGACACCAACGGTAGTATTAATCAAAATTGGCCAAACTGCGGTGATAAAAATAACGAATAAAGCAGCAGGTTGGTTTTGTTGTAAAGCGGCCAAAGATAGGGGAACCCAAGCAAGAGGAGGAACTGTTCTCAGGAATTGAAAAAGGGGATCGAGTGCCTTATTTAAGAAGGGATTAACCCCAACCATAATTCCAACTCCAATACCCACCACTGCGGCAAAAGAATAACCGATTAATACCCGTTTTAGACTTTCGAGAGTTTGCCAGAATAGTCCCTTATCAATACCTCCACGGTCAAAGAAAGGATACATTAAATAGGTGCGGGTACGCTCATTAGTAATAATGTCCGATGGCGGCGGTAATTTAATCAATCCCACCATAGACATTAACTGCCATAAAATCAGGAAAAATAAAATACCTACAATCGGAGGAAGAATATCCCCAGAATGCTTTTTCCAAAATTTACTGAAGTTGAAACCACCTTTACTTGTTCTGCTGACGCTAGTTGCCATTTTGCCGTTTTCCTTTGTTGAAAATAAAGTTACTTGATTGGAAAGAGAAGAAAACATTTTTGAGATTGATAGACTAGATATTTTATGCCCCTAGCCTATCGGAAAAAGCTCGCTATTTTTTAATCGCCAAACTATCGAGATAAGCTTGGGGATTAGCGGGGTCAAAAGTTTTGCCATCAAAGAATTTTTCGACACCACGGGAGGTACTGGTGGGAATATCGGCCGCAGGAACTCCTAATTCTGTGGCTGCCGCTTTCCAAAGATCCTCGCGGTTAACTTTGTCGATTAATGTTGAGGCAGTGGTTAAAGTTTCTTTCGGCAAGAAACCCCAACGAACACTTTCGGTTAAAAACCAGAGATCATGACTCTTATAGGGATAGGAAACGCTACCGGCGGGATCTTTCCAGTAGAAAACCCCTTTATTTTTGTCGGTGATTTCCGGTTTACCGTCACCCATTTTCTGCATTCCTTTGAGGGGACCGGCGATAATTTCTTCTTTGAGGTTGAAATAAGCCGGTTTAGCGAGAATTGCCGCCGCTTCTGCCCGATTTGCCTCTTGATCGAGCCATTGCTGCGCTTCCATAACTCCTTTTAATAGTGCCTTAGTAGCTTTCGGGTTTTTATCCACCCAATCGGCGCGGATAGCGAGGTATTCTTCTGGGTGATAGGGCCAGATTTCTGCGGTTAAAGCTGACATAAAACCGATCTGATCAGCCACAATTCTCGCCGGCCAAGGATCGCCGGTACTAAACGCATCCATAGTTCCCGTTTTCATGTTGGCCACGGTTTGGGCTGCGGGTACGGCAATTAGGTTAATATCCGTATCGGGGTTAATCCCACCGGCGGCTAACCAGTAACGAATCCAGAAGTCTTGATTAGCTTTCGGGAAAGTATAGGCAGCTTTGAAGGGAGTTCCCGTCGTTTTCATGCCGAGGATGTAATCTTTGGCGGGTTTCAGGTCTAAACCGATATTTTTGCCCTCGTGTTTACCTGCGATCGCAATTCCGTTACCCTGGGTGTTTAACTGCGCTAACACATACATGGGGACTTTAACGTTATTTTTGGTGATTAGTCCCTCAGAAATCAGGTAAGGCATGGGCATTTGCCACTGTCCTCCGTCAATTCCGCCCGCATCTGCCCCAATTTCGACGTTATCTCTAGCAGCACCCCAGTTAGCTTGTTTGGAGACTTCCACATCGGGCATCCCGTGTTTAGCAAAAAAGCCTTTTTCCTTGGCAATAATTAAAGGTGCGGCCTCAACAATAGGAATATAACCTAATTTAATTTTGGTGGTTTCGGGGGCCTCTCCGGGAGCCACCGCAACGGGAGAAGCAACCGGGGAAGCGGGTGCGGTGGTGCTGGTTCCACCCGTACTGTCGGGGGGATTACCCACACAACCTTTGAGTACAACAGCCCCTGCTGCTGAAACTGCCGCCGTGGTTAAAAATTTCCGTCTCGAAAATTTTGACATAGAATCTCCTACCTGCTTGCTAAAGCAAATATGTGTGCTGAATTATGGGTAAAGGAATCCCTCGCTAAACTTTCCTTCTAGCCTGTGCTATAGAAATTTAGCTATGGAATATTGAATCTCGATTGAACTTACTAAATAAGTCTAGCGGAATCTGGAAAAAATAATTAATCTGAGCGAGAATTTTATGTACAAAAATTTAATTCGATTGATAAGGATTAATTAAGACCATTGATATATGTAGCTTCTAGCCACTTTAAAAGGTTTCCGTAGGGCGCTGGAGCAGGGGTGATGGGGAATTATGAATTATGAATTATGAAGTGGGGAGGTTGGGGAAGTGGGGAGATGGGGGAAGTGAGGAGGTGGGGAGGTTGAGGAAGTGGGGAGGTGGGGGAGTGGGGAATTATGAATTATGAATTATGAATTATGAAGTGGGGGAGTGGGGAGGTGGGGGAGTGGGGAGGTTGGGGGAGTGGGGAATTATGAATTATGAATTATGAAGTGGGGAGATGGGGAGGTGGGGAAGTGGGGGAGTGGGGAGGTGGAGAGGTTGGGGGAGTGGGGAGAAACAATAAAATGAGCCAAGGGTGAGTTTTAGGAATGCGGCTCCTTCCGGCTTGGTAGAATGGACAATATGCTTTCACCCCAAAGTAATGACCAGATCTAAAAAGCCGAAATCACCGAACTCCTCTGATTCGCCTACCTCTCCTTCCTTGGCTCTGTCTTCCCTACATTTTCGTCTGCAAGCTTTAGAGGAGGAGCATCAGTGGCTCCTCAAGCAGATTGGCAGAAAACGCAACGAACTGAAGAAATTCCTCGACCAGATGCGTTCCCTGGCGACGGAGATTTTCCAGAGAGGGCAACCTCTCTATGAAAAACTTAGCGACCTCGACCGCGAAATACACGCCCTTTTTGACGAAATCCTCACTGCTAGAAAATTGGGGCAGCAGACAAAAAAAAGCATTCTCGGAATTTACGAGACACTTCAGTTAACGGGGGTGATTAGCCCAAAATTTGACGATGGAGATGAAGAACTTGACGAACTTTTCGGAGAGGAAGAACCAGAAGAAGCATCGGAGCAATCCGCGCAGGATTTCTTCTCTGGGGGAGACTCCTATAACCGTCACGATGATGGAACAGAGCTATCACCTGAAAGCTCGCCTAAATCTCCTGAATCTAGACAAATACGCCGCACTTTCCTGAGAATGGCCGAGATTTTTCACCCCGATAAGGTTACAGACCCCGAAACTCGGATGCGTCACAACGAGATTATGAAGGAAGTCAACCGCGCCTATAAAGAGGGAGATATTGCCAAACTGCTCGAAATCGAACGACAGTATCAAATGGGGGACACTTTTGAGGTTGAAGGCTCATCGGAAAGCGACCTCCAACGACAGTGCGAGAGGGTTGAAACCAATAACGAACTACTCAAAAAGCAATACGAGAACCTGAAAAGAGAACTGCGCTCGGTGCGAAATACCCCGGAAGGCGAGATGGTGAGGGCCAGTCGCGCTTGTGAGAAGGATGGCATCGACCCGATTGAGCAAATGCTAGAGGAGATGAAATTACAAGTTCAATCCACCGAAAAAATCTATAATTTTGTCCTGGACTTCCGCGATAAAAAGATAACGGTTAAAGAGTTTCTGCGCGGACCGGTCAGGATGGGCAGAAGCCCGGAAGAGATGGAAGACATTCTTGATCAACTTCTGGAGCAACTTCGCGGAATCAGCCGTTAAAGAGAGAAAGCCAGTATTTAGGGTATGCTGAATAAATGTGAAATATAGACGAGGTAAGGGTTTTAGGGTTCTGTTTTGCTCTCACAGGTGCAAGATTTTGAGAGAATCGTCGTTCAAAACCTTGCGTCTTCATCGGCTCGTGTCCTGTAGGGGCGAAGCATTCGGGCAATAACCTATCGGTGAAACCGTAGATTTTCTATCCGAATGCTTCGCCCGTACTTTTTCAGCAGACCCTATTTAGGGTATGCTGAAAAAGTTTTTCCTGGGGGCTGAGTGTAGGGTTTTACCTAATTTTTAAATCCGTTGAGTAACCCACAGAAAACGGGTTTCTCCGAGAAACCCGTTTTCTACTCATGCAAACGACAAAAGGGGGAATAAATAATCAGTTTTTAATAACTGGATTTAGTATAAAATTTAACATTAACGCCATTTTCTCAAAAAAATCGACCCGCCTAAGGGCGGGAAAGAAAAGAAAAGAGAAAAAATAGGGAATGAGGGTAAAAAGGGAAAAAAGAGGAAAAGGGTTAAAAAGTCCTCCCAGCACCGCACACCACCCGAAAACCGTAGTGGTAGGAGTAGTCGCGGCGGGCGTCGAAGTAGCGGCAAGCGGAACGGCAGAGATCCGGATCGCAGGACCAAGAACCGCCCCGCAGAGGAGAACGATTATCATTACCATTTTCTATCCAAGCACTGCCATCGGTCGGCGCACCGTCATAGTTATCGTGCCAAGTATCGGCGCACCACTCCCAGACATTGCCGTGCATATTGTAGAGGCCGAAGGCGTTTGGGGGAAATTGTCCCACGGGAGTTGTTTTTTGTCGATATTCTCCGTTCGGTTCATCGGCGTAGGTATTACTGGCATCGTAGTTGGCCAATTCCCCCGTAATGGTTTCCCCAAAGTAAAACGGGGTGGTGGTTCCAGCACGACAGGCGTATTCCCATTCCGCCTCACTCGGTAGTCGGTATTCCTGTTTTGTTTCCCTTGATAGTCGTTTACAGAATTCTGTTGCTTGATACCAGTTGACTCTTTCTACGGGTAGCTTATCCCCTTTGAATTTAGAAAGGTTTGTCTCTAGGTCGATGTCTATTTTAGCGGTTGCAGCGATCGCTCTCCACTGGGCCTGGGTGATGGGATATTTACCCATAAAAAAAGGGGGGACGGTGACTTGATGTTGAGGGCGTTCACGATCATAACTATATTTCTCATTTGCCGGTGAACCCATCGTGAATGTTCCCCCCGGTATGGCAACCATTTCTAAGGTGATGTCGTTGCCCAAATCTTCGCTGAAATATTGGGACTGTTTCAACTCTTTTTTGATTTGCTCACCCTTCGCATTTACTCCCACGATCTCAAAGTTAAATACTGATAACAGTTGTTTTGGCTCTTTTGGAACGATTACCGGTTGTTTTAGCTCTTCTGGAACGATTACTGGTTGTTTTAGCTCTTCCGGTTCAAGCTTGAACTGATGGGTAATTGCTCTTTCTAGTTGCTCAAATCCGTCTTCTTCCCAATAATCAAGCCGGTGAATATCTCGCAGATTCAAGCCAACTTCTGCACTTCGCAGATCAGGAATTTCGCATTCTTCTAACCTCATAGGAATAAAAAAAATTGTCCCCGGTAGCATCTGTCCCAAGGTATCAAGTGCAATCCTCAACTCCCGTTGGATGTATCCCTGTTTAGCCGATTTCGCTGACAGACAGGCCAGAAAAATTTGACTAGCTTTAATCGCTTTCGGAATTTCATCTCGCCAAATTTGACCCGGAATCAGGTCTTTTTCATCCAACCAAGGTTTATATCCCGCTTGCTTGAGGCGGTTATACAGTGCCAAAACTGCTGGTTTATCCTCACTAGCGTGAGCTAGGAAAATTTGGATCTCTGACTTCTTCTTCACTTTGGTTTCTACCAGTGTAGTCGCTACTGATTTACTAGGTAACTTAGCAGATTCTGGGGGTTAGAGGTTTAGTCTGGTGAGGAACTAGGGGAATTCCGATAAAGATTTGTGGTTTGCCCATAATAAGCACATTTTTTCCGCCGCCATGCTACCAAATCCATAGCCAAGTATCAACCTTCCAGTTATTTGGCTCTTCTAGGTTCTGCGTGATCTCGCGTAGCGAGCGCGTTGCGACCAGTTTAACTTACAATATGATCGATCAATCTTTGTGTCCTTTGTGTCTTTGTGGTTCGTTCCACTCCCTCGCCAGCAGGACTGTATCCTAGAATACATTTTACCCACCAAACCCGGGAGAGCCGATACTAGGACAAAATCAAGCCACTACAGTGGCACCCCTGAGATAATCTTCTAGTTGGCGATCGTTATCGTGGCTGAGATTGCCTAGAGGTAAAGTTTCGACGCTAAAAGCTCTCACCTCGCTAACTTCTAATGTGTCTTTGATCTGAAAATTCCCCGCAGCCGTCACTTCAATTAAAACTGAAATGGAGTGAATGCGCGGATCACGTTCAAAAGAGGAATAAACCCCGACTAAACGCCCTAAACTGACTAAATTTAATCCTGTTTCCTCTTTTAATTCCCTTTGAGCAGTATTAAAAATATCTTCCCCCCAATCGATCATTCCCCCCGGTAGGGCCCATTTGCCGGTGTCTCTGCGTCGGATTAAAACAATTGTACCATCAGCAAGCAGCGGAATTATTGTCACCCCAGTTACAGGATGACGAAAGATAATCCCCATCACACTTTTAATAAAATGCCAAACACGACCCATAGGAATTAGGAGATAGGGAGATGGGGGGATAGGGAGATAGGGAGATGGGGAGATGGGGGGATGGGGGGATGGGGGGATGGGGGGATGGGGAGATAGGGAAATTTTAACTAATACCCCAAAACCCCAAAACCGCCAACAATATCAATCATGATCGAGAATGGCTTTAGCTTGAATTAAAGCCGATCGCACTTGTTCAAAACCTGTGCCACCATAGCTATTACGGGCCGCTACTACCTGACGAGGAGCGATCGCGTCATAGATATCGGCCTCAAAAGCTGGATGTAATTCTTGCCATTCCGTCAGGGTTAAATCTTTCAATAACTTACCGGCTGCCAAACTGCTTTTAACCACTTTCCCGACTAAATTATAAGCTTCTCGGAAGGGAATCCCCTTACTGGCTAAATAATCCGCCACATCCGTCGCATTAGAAAAATCTTCCGCCACCGCGTTAGCTAATCGGTCGGTTTTAAATTGAATCCCGGTGGCTAAAAGTACCGTCATCGCTTGCAAACAAATCCGCACGGTTTTAACGCCATCAAATAACGCTTCCTTGTCCTCCTGCAAGTCTTTGTTATAGGCTAGGGGTAAACCCTTCATTAAGGTCAATAACGCCTGTAAATGCCCAAAAACCCGCCCTGTTTTGCCGCGCACCAATTCGGGAACATCGGGATTTTTTTTCTGGGGCATAATGCTAGATCCCGTGGCACAACTATCGGTGAGAGTGATAAAACTAAATTCTTGGGAAGACCAGAGAATCATTTCTTCGCTCAAACGGCTCAGGTGGACCATAATCAGACTAGCGGCCGTCATAAATTCAATGGCAAAATCTCGATCGCTAACTCCATCGAGACTATTGTTATACACCTGCTCAAAATCGAGTAAATTGGCACTGTAATGACGATCAATCGGAAAAGTCGTCCCTGCTAAAGCGCCACATCCTAGGGGCGAAATATTAGTCCTGGCGCGAATTTCTCCTAATCTTTGGTGATCCCGTTCGGCCATTTGAAAATAAGCGAGGAGATGATGGGCTAAACTAATCGGTTGAGCGCGCTGTAGGTGGGTATAACCGGGGATCAGGGTTTCCAGATGGTTTTCAGCGTGATTGACTAAAGCTTGCTGAAAATTGCGAATTTCTTGCCTAATATCATCAATTTGTTGTCTAAGATACAGACGTATATCCGTTCCCACCTGATCATTCCGTGAACGGGCCGTGTGCAGTTTTTTGCCCACATCTCCCACAATCTCGGTTAAACGACGTTCTACGGCAAAATGCACGTCTTCTTGATCGATGCCGGGGTTAAAGTTGCCGGTGCGGTATTCTTGACGAATTTGTTCCAATCCAGAGACGAGACTATCTGCCTCTTCGGGGGTAATAATACCCGTATAAGCGAGCATTTTAGCGTGAGCGATCGATCCGGTGAGATCATACTCGATTAATTCGATATCAAAGCCAATACTGGCGTTAAATGCTACGATCGTAGGATGGAGGCTACCTTCAAAGCGATCGCTCCAAGTTTTCTTTGCTGTCACTGTTTTCGTTAGATGATTGTGGATAAAGTTAACTAAAATATGCTGAACAATTTTGGGGAATAATCCGGCGCTGATAGCATTACCGCTTTAGGTTAGAAAAATCTCCAACCCTACAAACATAAGAATAGCAAGAATTGCTCGCTCTGGCTGAAGGCTGATAGGCGAAAAGCTAATTAAGAAGTAAAACCTCGAAACATATAACCGATAATCAAACCGATTAATAGGGCCCATGCTTGCCCGGTTTTGACGAAATTTGAGAAAAATTTCTGGACATTGCCGATGATGTCCACGTCTTGCTCGGAAATAGTCATCAAGACATTGGTAAGAGGCGAAAAATCGATCGAGACAGATAGATGATGGAAGATGTCGATCACGATGGCATTCCTCAAAGACGAAAATCTACAGAACAAGTTAACATGAAAACGACTTTTGTACTCTTGGCGGTGGGTTGGAAAGGAGGTCACTTTCAAGATGATTGAGATTGCTGGTAATAGGATAATAATAAGTTACCCGCTTTTTCTAAATCTTGCCCAAAGGCGATAATCCCTTCTTCATGACCACTCATCACTAAAATTTGTTGCTGCTCTAGACGATCTTCTTGACATAAACGGATAATTTCTGTGGCCATTTCTGGGGTTCCATAGGCGATATTTTCTTGGGTGGTCGGCACTCGATACATCAAATTTTGCCACAGGGGGCGATGGTGAATATGAATCACCCCATTAATCTGGGGATTCGCTTCATAAATCGCTGCATGGGTGAGAGTTTCTGAAGAAGCGGCGATTGTTCCCCGACAAGTGACCCGATTTTCTTTCCAATCGTAGTCTATAACTGTGGTGTAATGGGATTCATTTAATACTGGGATTCCCCCGGTGTTAGTGCCAGAAATAATGATTTCTTTGTTTATTTTTCCTCGTTGACTCACATTCCCAAAACCGATTCCGTTATCGTATTGACCGATTAATCCCAGTTGATAGAGGCGATTGCGCCAATAATTTAATTCCACAATCTCTGAGCTTATTAAGGGACGGTCAGGAATCCAAGTACAATTGTATTTAACGTAGCCTTCATCAATCATAGATTTTTCCGAAAATATTCGGGATAATTTTGACAAACTTTCTGCACAAATTCTTGGAGAGGATAGGAAATATTGGCGATATAATTATCTTTAATTACTTGAGAAAATAGGGGCAAAACTTCCGTATCTAATGCGGGTTTAAATAACTCGATCGGCAGGATTAAATCGGAACATTCCCGCACATCAATTGTCTCAAAATTATCGGCTACAATTAACCAAAGAGGACGCACCCAAAGAGCCGAACGACTTTCGATCACCTGAATTACTTCTCCGTATAAAGTTCGATTTTTGCAGAACAAACTAACAATTTGATGGGGAGTGAATGTGTTCATAGACAATTCTAGTTTTCCTTGATACTAAACTCGATTTTTAGCTATAACAGTAGGAAGTCTCTGGTTTTGGTGAAGGCCAAAACTGGGGAACAGTTTAGTGATCACATTTTGACATAGATTGTAAAAGGATAAACCTCTTAGCTTATTTTGATTTCCCAACCTTTGTTTCTGTCACTTTTTGGGCAAAAAAGCCCAAAACTCTTTTATTGCAAGACTTACACCGATATTCAGCCAACTCTTGATAGAAGTTCAAATCACCCACATCGAGGAACTACCCATGAAATCCTGGGGTGGCTGATTTGAGATAGGAATCTTCTTGTCTGGGATTTTTAAAACCTAGACCCAAGCTAAATTTTGCACGGGAACCTGCACAGTTGGCATTCATATCTTGATTCAGCAACGCCCAGAATTTTTCAAATTTGACGTTTCCACCATTATAGCTTGTTTCAGGGGAGAAAACCATCAAAAACATGGCTACAGAAGGAATCGCTGACTCTAGAGATTAATGACATTATCTGTGATAATAAGGTTAGCAATCACTATACAGCCAACTCTACGGAATCGCTCTACTCTAGATACAGTCAACGGTACAGCCATTTTTAGTGGGAAAATGTACCCAGTGGCGGCTTGTCAATCAAGGTTTTGTTAATTTTTTAGCATTCATGTATTGGGCAAATCCAGACCCTACTTAGTTATTTTATAAAGCCAATATCGCTTTTTATCCTTATCACTGACTATAAGCTGAGTATTGTAACCATTAGTCTCGATTTGCTGAATTAATTGATCAGAGGGGATGTATAGAAATATATTGTCAAATTTACTACCTATTTGCTCTAATTTAGATAGTTTTTCTTCTAGTTCCTTTTGATTTTCCCCATAGACAACCTGTAGATAAACATCTGAATTTAGTAAGTGAGTTAAAGCCAGAACTCGATGGTACATATCATCAGTAATTACTAAGACATTAGGTGATTTGTTAATTACTTCAGCAATCTGTAAGTTCATAATAGGTACAATTCCTTGAGTTCTTCCCGTAGGAGATTTAGCAATAGCCAGAGAGGAAAATATTCCTAGAGAAATTATGGCTATGCTGATCAATTGCCATAACCTTCTTTTGAGAGGCTTTTCAACACCATGAAAAGCTTTGGAAGCAAGTAAATAAGCAACAGACAGACTAACCCCTATATAACTTGGAGTAAGATAGCGAGAGTATATAGTTCTTCTACCACCTTGCAAAAAGTCGGGAATAATCTGGGATAGACCAGGTATGATAACTAATAGAGCTATAAATAAGAAAGTATGAAATGGAGCCTTGCGATACATAAACCAAAAGGAATATATAATGATAATAAATATTAGATACGGTAAGGGGTTTTTAAAATTGAACTGGTTGTTAAAATCCACTAAAACTGTGGATGTATTAAAAATAATTGTTAATATTCTTTCAAGGACACTAATTTGAAAGTTATTCAACCAAGCTATCCTAGATTTGATGTTGCTCCAATCTCTAGTAATAACTAAAGCCCACGGAAGAAAGGAAACAAATAAAATGGTAGAAGCCAGTATATGGTTTAGTATTAATTTATTAAACTTAAATTTTTGAGTAACAATTACATAAACTGTTTGTGCAAAATAGACAAAGATAAAATTAACGTGTGAATAAATACCTAATGCAAGAGTTAATCCATAACCTAACCAGTTAAAATTATTGTTAGTTCTCAGGCTGCGTAGTAGTGCCAAACTAGATAATATAATTGCCAACGAAAACAGACTATAAGGACGAATGTCCTGAGAATTAATCATATGGAAAGGAGAAACAGCAATTAAGCAAACTGTCATCCAACCTACTATACTTGATGAAAATAATTCTAAAGATAACCAGTAAACTACAGATAATAGTAATAAACCTATCAACACAGAGAAACTGCGAGTCACTAGAACTGAATTACCCCAAAATTTCATCCAGTAGCGAAATAGGACAAAGTAAAGAGG
Source organism: Microcystis aeruginosa Ma_MB_S_20031200_S102 (assembly GCA_007095845.1). GTDB lineage: Bacteria > Cyanobacteriota > Cyanobacteriia > Cyanobacteriales > Microcystaceae > Microcystis > Microcystis aeruginosa_D. Next base: position 807 of record SFBI01000069.1, on the reverse strand, counting down.
CGGACTAACATCTTGTTTAGTTAGGGCGTAAATAGTATCTTTGTTAGTTTTCTCACTGGCAAAGTCTTGATACTTATTTAGGTCTTTAACAGTAAGAATTTGTCCATTAAAAGATTGAGAGATAAGCTCTTGGTAGGTATATCCTGAAGAACTAAGCAGCGTTCTTACATCGTCTGTTGTATAGGGTTTTTGGGATAATTCAAAAAACCTAAAAAAAATACTTAGTGAAAGAATGAGGATGATTAGTAATACATTTATGCTAAGATATTTTTTTGTTCTTAGAGATTGAGGTTTTAAACTCATATGTTGGCTCCTCTCGACTTTGTGTGGTAATTTTTGCTTATGAAATCGTGAAATGCTTACTGGGCAAAACTTTTAGGACTATTTTGCGGATATTCTATCAGTACCAGAAGAGCCTCATGTTTATTTACTTACTCTTATTTAGACTGAGTTTACAGTGATCCTAGCATATACTAACTCCTAAAGCGTAACCGTTCAGGAGGGCAAAGGTATGATAGCATCAAATGCTATGGATGAGAAGCACTTAAGGGAGAAATACGAAATAGACGACGATAAATTTTTATCTTGATAATAAATCGGGTCAATTTTTCTTTTTGGTGAGCGCCCTATAGCTGACGACATAATTCTTTTGTACTAAACTTTGAGGTTCGCAATAGGGGTTAATTTATCAGGCTCTTCGTTACCCTTTATGCTAAATCAACAGACAAGATGCCAAGATAACATACTTCTAACCCAAAAATTCCGAAAGTTTCTAAAGCCATAGGCTCTCCGTTTTATTAGTTTAAG
>SFBI01000068.1 GCA_007095845.1 Microcystis aeruginosa Ma_MB_S_20031200_S102 | reverse complement strand
ATACATTCCTCCTAGGGAGGGGGTGGGACGAACCACAAAGATATAAAGGATACAAAGATTGATCGATCATATAGTAAGTTAAACTGATCACACAGAACCTAAAAGAGCCGATTCCCTCTGGTTTGGCTGGATAAGTCCTGTCAGGTTAAGGAAATTCGATGAACCAAGAATCCCTCGCATGAGCGCGATGGGAGTGTCAACCCCCTCCGACAATAGTAACAATTTCTAATTTATCCCCCTCCTTGATTTCCGTGTTTTGCCAATACTGACGATGGAGGATTTCCCCGTTATATTCCACTGCCACTAACCGAGGATTCATGCCCAAATTTTCTAGCATTTGCGGTAGTTTAGTTGCGGGTAAACAGGTTTGAGTTTTGCCGTTGATTTGCAAGGTTATTTCTGACATGGATTTCGATATGAACAAATGAATTAATCGGAGTATTCAGGAGACAGGAGTTGAGAGTTGGGGTTTTAGGGTTTTAGGGTTTTAGGGTTTTGGGGGGTTCCTCGGTTTGTGTTATGGAATGGACTGGGATTATAGGGGATGGAACCCTTATGTAGAAAGGCATTTGGCGATTTTTGTCAATTGTTTTTGATCTAGAGCGAACTCATCAATTAAGTCTTTTGCTAGATAAGGATTTAGTCAATTTATGTCCCCCTATCGAACCATACCAAGTAACGAAGAGCCTTTTAGGGTTTTGGGGTATTAGTTGAAATTCCCCTATCTCCCCATTTCCCCATTTCCCCATTTCCCCACTTCCCTACACCCTACACCCCACTTCATAATTCATAATTCATAATTCATAATTCCCCCCCCCATACCCCACTTCATAATTCATAATTCATAATTCATAATTCCTACTTTAATTGGGTTAATAATTGTTGTGTCACCACCTCGGGGTGCTGCGCTTCCATGATGGCCCGGACTACAGCCACCCGTTGCGCTCCTGCCTCTAAAACCTCTTTAATGTTATTACTATCAATACCACCGATCCCAAACCAGGGTAAAGGGCAATTTTCCCGCGCATAACGGACGTATTCCAATCCTGCGGGGGTTTTTCCGGCTTTGGTGGGGGTGGCATAAACTGGCCCGACTCCCACATAATCGGCCTTTTCTTGGATTGCGTTGGCCATCTCTTGGGGATTAGTGGTGGACTTGCCGATAATTGCCGCCGGGCCGAGAAATTGCCGCGCGAGGGAAATCGGTAGATCCTGTTGACCGAGATGAACACCATCGGCATGAACGGCCCTAGCAATATCAACGCGATCGTTCATAATAAATAAGGCATCGTAACGGTGGCATAACTCACACAGTTTAGCGGCCTCTTCTAAACGAATGGTATCAACGGCGGTTTTATGGCGGTACTGCACCAATTTTAACCCTCCTTTTAGGGCTAATTCAACGATTTCTAACAGATTTTCGGCGGGAGAAGTGACTAGATAGAGAGGAGATGCTTTTAGTTTTTCCAGAGGTGGAGAGATTAAAAGTTTACTCTCTAGCTGATAAACCCGATAGCGCAGCTGTTTACAGGCTATCCCTAGCTCTAGATCATAGAGTTTACCGTATTCTTCTAAAACCCGAAAGGCCTCCTGTACGCGAGCGAGATTGGCCTGCAGCAGTCCCTCGACAGTCTCCCGAATTTCTTCCCTGGGATGGCTTAAATCCCTGCCGATATCGCCAGCTGTGTCCCGATGTCGTTTAAGATCGATCGAGTGCCAACTAGCTAACTGATGGCGCATTTCTTTACATTCTTGGGCTAAATCGGGATTATCTAAGCCAAAACGACACCATTCTTCGATAATTCGCAGTCCTTCTCTAGCGCGGTCCAGGTTAGCATCGAGAATCCGTTTAATCGCCGTGGTTTCTAGTTTCATTTGCCGTCAATGTGGGGTTATTGTAGCCGTTAGCCGTCAGCTAAAATATTACTATTCTTGGCCTCTGTTGAGGGAACAGTAGAGTCAGCATCAGACGGCTAACAAAAAGGGGTTGATTGAGGAGAATGACTAAGATTTTAAAGAGACTGCACAAACCCAAAATAAAATTATGAGAAAAGCGACTAACAGTTCTGAAATTTAGAATTGCTGATTTAGTCCAGTGATATTGGACAGGATCAGGAACCGCGTGTTAAACTGCCCCGATAAGATGATGTCACGCTAAAAACCTTTCACTATATAATTCCATGGTAATACAATCGGTCAGTTTAACAGTTAAGGACTATAAGTCTAATATTCCCGTGGCCATCTTGTGTGGTGGTAAAGGAACTAGGCTGCGGGAAGAAACCGAATTTCGACCTAAACCGATGATTGCCATCGGAAATCGGCCAATTATTTGGCATATCATGAAAACTTATGCCCACTATGGCTTAACTGACTTTATGCTCTGTCTAGGGTATAAAGGGGAAATGATTCGGGACTATTTCTTTAGCTATGATTGGAATCAAAGTGATGTCCTCTTAGAGTTGGGCAATAAAAAAGTGACCAAACTCGATAGTGGACACGAGGAGGAAGACTGGCGTATTTGGTTAATTGATACGGGACAGGAAAGCATGACGGGAGGCCGTCTTAAACGTCTCACCCCTTATATAGACCAAAGCGGAAGTGATATCTTTCTAGCTACCTATGGGGATGGGGTTTGTGATGTGAATATTGCGGATCTGTTGGATTTCCATTACTCCCATGGGAAATTAGCCACTATGACAGCGGTTCGTCCTTCTTCTCGCTTTGGCGAGTTAATCATTGAGGGTAATTTAGTCACTCAATTCCAAGAAAAGCCCCAAACGGCTGAGGGATGGATTAATGGCGGCTATTTTGTCTTAAATCGCAAGGTTTTGGATTTAATTGAGGGAGATGCGACGACTTTTGAGGCACAACCCCTCAGAACCCTAGCCGCCTTAGGAGAACTCACCGTCTATAAGCATGAAGGGTTTTGGCAGTGCATGGATACTTATCGAGAAATGGAAATGCTCAATCACCTTTATGACACTGGACAAGCTAGATGGAAAATATGGTAAAGGAAACATTTTGGTCGGGCAAAAAGGTCTTTATCACTGGTCATACTGGCTTTAAGGGGTCTTGGCTGGCTTTTTGGTTACTCCATCTAGGAGCAGCGGTAAAAGGCCTCAGTTTAGCTGCCAATACCACCCCCGCTTTATTTGACCAATTAGACTTAGCTAAAAATTTGAGTCACCATATAGGGGATATTCGAGAGGCTGAGTTAGTGGCTCGTTTAATCGCTTCGTGGCAACCGGATGTAGTCTTTCATTTAGCGGCACAACCCTTAGTGCGACTTTCTTATCTGGAGTCGGTGGAAACGTGGAACACAAATGTCATGGGGACTATTCACGTTTTAGAGGCCTTGAAAAGCCTGACTCATCCCTGTGCCGCCGTGTTTATTACTAGCGATAAGTGCTATGAGAATCGGGAATGGGTCTATGGTTATCGGGAAAATGACCCCTTAGGGGGTTACGATCCCTATAGTTCTAGTAAGGCTGGGGCGGAATTGGCGATCGCATCTTGGCGCAGTTCCTTCTTTAAAACCCCTCAAACCCCCATCGGTATTGCCAGCGCCAGGGCCGGAAATGTCATCGGTGGCGGAGATTGGTCTCTAGATCGGATTGTACCCGATGCCATGCGGGCTTTGATCAAGTCCGAACCAATTCCGGTGCGGAACCCTCTAGCGACTCGCCCTTGGCAGCACGTTTTAGAGCCTTTAGGGGGCTATTTACGGTTAGCTGAGTCGATTTATGAGCAGTTGATGACGGCTAATTGGCAGCAAGACAGCCGGGGGTTATATGGGGCGTTTAATTTCGGTCCGTATCTGACTTCTAATCGCCCAGTTAAAGAGTTAGTTGAGTCTATCCTACAACTTTGGCCGGGAACTTGGCTCGATCAAAGTGATCCGAAGGCTGTTCATGAGGCTAAATTGCTTAATCTAGTCACGGATAAGGCTTTCCATACCCTAAAATGGCGACCCGTCTGGGATTTTCGGCAAACTCTCAAGGAAACCGTGACATGGTATTATCAAGCGGCTCAAATGGACTCTGAAGATAAAGCACAATTCCAAGACCTTACCCGCCAACAAATCGAATATTATCAAAGTTGTTTGATCGATTAGCGAACTCAAGGCTGATAATAGTGCAAATTAAGTAATAATTAAGTTCAAATTTCTCCCCTGAAAGAAAATTAACCATGACTCAATCTATTTCTCCCCCCAGTACAAATACTGAAACAGAACTGCGATCGCAAGTCTTTCAAGCCGTACAAGAATACTATAAACACAAATTTCAACCCCGGGCTTTTGTGGCGGGGCAAACCTATATTCCTGCATCAGGTAAGGTATTTGATGAGCAAGAATTAGTCAAATTAGTGGATTCTTCCCTAGATTTCTGGTTGACGACGGGCAGATATGCGGCGGAATTTGAGGAACGTTTTGCCCAGTGGATGGGGGTAAAACATTGTTTATTAGTCAATTCCGGTTCTTCAGCCAATTTAGTGGCCTTAAGTGCCTTAACTTCCCCTAAACTGGGGGAAAAACAACTTAAACCGGGGGATGAAGTCATTACCGTTGCTGCGGGTTTCCCGACCACAGTTAATCCCATCTTTCAAAATCAGCTAATTCCCGTCTTTTTAGACGTTAAATTACCCGGTTATGACCTTGATATCGAGCAACTGGAATCGGCCTTGTCAGAGAAGACTAAAGCGATTATGATCGCTCATACCTTGGGAAATCCGTTTAATTTAGAAGCGGTGATGGCTTTTGCCGAAAAACATGACCTCTGGGTAGTTGAGGATAACTGTGATGCGGTGGGAAGTCTCTATAAAGGGCAAAAAACCGGCACCTTTGGGCATTTAGCAACGGTTAGCTTTTATCCTGCTCATCACATGACTATGGGAGAAGGGGGCGCGGTTTTAACCAGTGATACCCGCTTGAAAAAGATTGTCGAGTCATTCCGTGACTGGGGCAGAGATTGTTGGTGTCCTCCGGGGGTAGATAATACCTGTAATAAGCGCTTCGGTTGGCAGTTAGGAGATTTACCCTTTGGCTATGACCATAAGTACACCTATTCTCATGTGGGTTATAACCTAAAGATGACGGATATGCAAGCCGCCGTCGGGGTAGCGCAACTGGATAAATTGCCAGGATTTATCAAAAAGCGTCGGGAAAATTTCGACTTTTTGCATGAAAAGTTACAGGAGCTTCAAGATGTTTTAATTCTGCCTGAAGCCAGCCCCGATTCTGAACCGAGTTGGTTCGGTTTTCCGATTTTTGTCAAGGAAAATGCGCCTTTTAGCCGCAATGATTTGGTTAAGCATTTGGAGGAAAAACGCATTGGTACAAGGCTATTATTTGGAGGAAATTTATTGCGCCAGCCTCTTTATAAGGGGTTAAATTATCGAGTTGTTGGGGATTTAAGCAATGCTGATAAAATCATGAGTAGTGTTTTTTGGCTGGGCATTTATCCCGGATTAACGGAGGAGATGTTAGAATATGTAGCCGAAACCCTGACAGCATTTTGTAGGGGGAAACAGTAGGAGATGTCAAAAACTATTTTATTGACGGGGGGTACGGGATTTTTAGGGAGTCATCTGACTAAACGTCTTGTCTATGAGGGTTTTGACGTTATTATCATTAAGCGCTCAACCTCTAAATTGTCCCACTTGGAATCTATTATCAACCAAGTTCGGTTCTACGATATCGACTGGATTGATATAGAAAAAATTTTTCAAGAAAATGTCATTGACCTAATCATCCATTGTGCTACCAATTATGGTCGTTTTGCCGTTCCTCCTACAGATATTATCCAAGCGAACCTTTTTTTGCCTTTGAAAATTCTGCAAATAGCAGAAAATTATCCAGTCAAAACATTCATTAACACTGATACCATTTTAGATAAAAGAGTGAGTTACTATTCCCTTTCTAAAAAACATTTTTTAGATTGGTTGTACTTATTTTCTCAAAAAATGGTTTGTATTAGTGTTGCTCTAGAGCATTTTTATGGACCCTTTGATGATCGATCTAAATTTGTCTCGAAAATTATCTTGGATTTGCTGCATGAAGTAGATTTTATAGATCTGACATTAGGAGAACAGAAACGTGATTTTATCTATATTGATGATGTTGTAGAAGCCTTCATGACACTGATTAACTTTAGTTTTGATGTTCCTAATAATTTATATCGCTATGAAATAGGTACAGGAAAGAACATTGAAATTCGAGAGTTTGTTCAAACGGTTAAAACAATGACAGGAAATAAAGTCACTCGACTGAATTTTGGTATGCTTCCTTATCGAGAAAATGAGATCATGGAATCCCATGTGGATATTTCAATGTTATCAAGATTAGGTTGGCAACCCCAAATTTCTCTAGTTGAAGGGTTAAGGTACACTATAGATCAGGAAAGGAGTAGTATTAATCGATGAAATATTTAATTACTGGTGGCTGTGGATTTTTAGGAAGCAACATTGCTGCACAAATATTAAAGAAAAGAGAAGAATTGCTCATTTTTGATAACTTGTATCGATCGGGTTCGGAACAAAATCTTAACTGGTTACGAAGTCAGGGGCAATGTCAATTTATCCATGGAGATATTCGCAACACAAATGATGTTGAGCGCGCTGTCAAAGAATTTAAACCTGATGTTATCTTTCATCTAGCAGGTCAAGTGGCGATGACTACTTCTATTGCTAATCCTCGCCTAGATTTTGAAATCAATGCCTTAGGAACTCTAAATATTCTAGAGTCTGTACGAAAGCACTGTCCTGATAGTGCGATAGTATATTCGTCAACTAACAAAGTTTATGGAGACTTAGAACAATTTAGGTATCAAGAACTAGAAAAGCGCTATTTCTGCCCGGATTATCCTCAGGGATTTGATGAATCTGTACCCATTAATTTTCATTCACCCTATGGATGTTCTAAAGGGACAGGGGATCAGTATATGTTAGATTACGCTCGTATCTTCCATTTAAAAACCGTTGTTTTTCGTCACTCTTCTATTTATGGAGATCGTCAGTTTTCTACTTACGATCAAGGTTGGATTGGTTGGTTTTGTCAGAAAGCATTAGAAGCCAAAACTAACCCTAATGCTGAACCATTTACAATATCGGGGAATGGGAAACAGGTGAGGGATGTCTTATATGCTAGTGACGCAATTGCTTGTTATTTAGCAACTGTTGAACGTATTGATAGCATTAAGGGTGAAGTATTTAACATCGGCGGAGGGGTGGATAATAGTCTTTCGCTCTTGGAATTGTTTGATATTTTAGAAGATTTAACAGGGGTGAAACTGAATTATAAACAATTGCCCTTCCGGGAAAGTGATCAGCGAATTTTTATTGCGGATATTGGCAAAGCGGTAAGCAAATTGCAATGGCAACCACGCATCTCAAGTCATCAAGGAGTTAGTAAAATGTTAGAATGGTTAAGGGAATGAAAATGAATTTATTAATGTTGTACCTAATTTCAAATATACTACATACAGGAGAATAGAGTATGAAAAAGCTTATTAGTGTTATGACTCCTTGTTATAATGAAGAGGATAACATTGAGGATTTATACTCTCAAGTTAAGACGATTTTTGAAAATCAATTATCTGGTTATGACTACGAACACGTTTTTATTGACAACTGTTCCAAAGACCGAACAGTAGATATCTTAAAAATGCTGGCTCGAAAAGACCCCAAAGTAAAAATTATCGTCAATGCCAGAAATTTTGGCTTTGTTCGCTCCTCCTATTACGGACTCATTCAACCAGATGGAGATGCCGTGATTTTTCTGATGGCTGACCTACAAGATCCACCCTCTTTAATCATTGATTTTGTTACTAAATGGGAAGAAGGATATAAAGTTGTTCAAGGGGTGAGAAAAAACAGTAGGGAATCATTTGTGCTTTTTAAGGTCAAAAAACTCTATTACTACGTTCTCAGTAGAATCTCTGATGTAGAACTGACTCGAGATACAACTGGATTTGGACTGTATGATAAGTGTGTGATTCAGAGTTTACGAAAAATTGATGACCCTTACCCTTATTTTAAAGGTTTAATTTCGGAATTGGGTTTCGAGATCGCTGAGGTTGAGTATGTCAGTGCAGCGAGGAAGAGGGGGGTTAGTAGTGCGAACTTCTTCATGCTCTATGATTTTGCTTTGCTTGGCATTACGAGTCATTCTAGAGTACCTATAAGAGTGGCAACTATGTCAGGCTTTGTTATGGCCATATTAAGTCTATTTGTGGCTATTGCTTATTTGGTTGCCAAACTAATCAATCCCAATTTTTTACCTATAGGAATTGCATCTTTGCACGTTAGCTTGTTTTTCTTTTCTTCCGTACAACTTTTCTTCATTGGCATTATAGGTGAATATATTGGGCTAATACATTTACGCGCTTTAAAGAGACCTCTAGTTGTAGAGAGAGAACGAGTGAATTTTGATTAAGAGTTACCTAGCGATGTTCTTTAATCTAAATTGTACAAAGAAAATAAATAAAGAGGGAAATAAAATGTATCAAATAAATAAAACTGCGATTGATCAATGGCTCAAAGGAGTAGGGGCGTTCCTACTTATTTTTATTGATGTAGATTATCTTCTTACCACAAGATTTGGCAGATTGAAAGGAAATGAAAGGTATGAAACAATGTGGTATCTATTCATTTTAATTTCAATTATTGTTTTACCTATATTCTTGGGGAAAATTTTGAACTATTTAAGTTCTATTTTATCAAAAATAATCAATAATTGGCAAGTCACAAATCAAAGTCGTAATCTTGAGTTTTTAATTTCGTGGGGACTTGGTCTTGTTTTCAACACGATAGCAATTCAAAAGCTCTTTACCCAAGGAACTGCTGAAAGCCTCAGATTATATATGGAATTTGAGATGTCATACAATCGAGATAAACTGACAACTTATTTATCAAGCTTGAATTTTGTGGTGCTAATTCCAGTTGCATTAATTTTAACAGTTATTTTCTTTTTTCTCTTACATCTATTTTCCCTTCGTAAATTTTTGAGAACATTATTGATTGAGAATATAATTTTTATTGGAGTTTTAGTAACAGTGACATCAGTTGCTTGGAGTCTGGTTTATACTAATCCATCAAACTACCATTTTAACGTGGTTCTTTTCCCCTTAGCAGCCATTAATAGTGATTCCCCTTTTATTCCCCTTGTTGACGATAGATTTATAAGTTTATATGGCGGATATTATCTTTGGCTTGGCCTACTATCACGATTAATGGGAAATAATCTATTGTCTATCAAAATTGTTGTGTGTAGTTTGATTGCTCTTCAGATTATTCTTTACTATTTAATAGCGAAAGCTATCTACAAAAATCCATTGATCAGAATTTTGGTATTTATTAGCTGCCTATTTTGGAGTTATTTTTATGGTAAGGTAGTAACCCAAGATTTATACTTTCAATATTTTCCTTTAAGAACTTTATTTACTTGTCTTTTACTGGTCAGTTCTTTATATATATCTGAAAGAAAATTTCTCGATAAAGCTACTCTTTCCATTGGATTTTTAACAATTAATTTACGAGATTTGCTTCTAGATTTTATAGTGGCAATGGCTCTATTAAATAATTTTGATTCTGGTATATCTGTTTTGATTATGTATTTCTTTATCTACATTTGGAATGAGTTTAAAGTAGATGGTTTTAGCGCAAAGACCATGATTAAAAAATTAACGGGATTTAGTATCAATCTTATAATTATCATGTTCATAGTTATTTTTTGCTTTAGAATTATTGCTGGAGAATTTATGAACTTTTACAATTATATAGGTTTTACTTTTAAATTTGGCTCTGGCTTTCTAGGTTTGCCTTTTCCAGATAATATATGGATGATATTTATGGTTATTTACGGTTTTAACATTATACAATCTTTTCAGAGTCCTATTGAGGATAAAAACGCTAAGTATCGTTTTGTAATTGCCATCTGGGGAATAGTTAGCCTCTTTTATTTTGTCAATAGAAGTCATCCTGGGAATTTGTTAGGTGTATCACTTCCATTTTTTCTTTCCTATGGTTGTTTGATTGATTATGCCTTTAGTTCTTATCAACAAAAAATGTCTGAATCTGAACCGAAATTGATGCAGAATAAAATTGCATTGAGGGAGTTCTTGCCAATCCTATTGCCCAATTCGTTTGAGCTATTCAGACTCTCCCTAGTCAGTGTATTAGTCATGCCCTTTATTATTATGTCCCTAATCGCTTGTGTAAAATTTATCCCTTTAACAATAGCCAATTTTAAAAGCCCTAAAAGCTATTCGCAAATGTCTGCCTTAGCCAGCTTGTCTGAGAGAGTGGCTACATTAGAAAAGCAATTAAACCGCCCATCAATTCTCCTTTCAGATTCATTTGAATCCTATTATTATCTTCACAAAAACAGAAAAGTATTGTTTTATCCCGAGATAACTTCTATTTTATCTGGGGACAATTCTTTTCAGCCCCGTTTTATTGATGCTCTCAAGAAATTTAATCCAATTGTCACCCTATGTCCCATAAATGTACCTATCATAAAAGAAAATCTTCATGACACTTTTTTAGAATTACTCTATGAGAATAATTATCAACTTGTAGAGTCAGAGAAAAACATAGATGACCCTATCCTGAAAAATTGTCAGATTTACACAACAGGTTAGAACTGTCATCAAGTCAGAGAATCTTGACAAAATCACATAACCTAAAACGAGCCGAGCGCTTGGCAGCGAGATTGCGATCGCAATTGGGTTGACATTGATGATAGTTTATGATAAGAAAGTGGCATCAGTTGTTCACCCCAACTAATCCAATGGCTCAAGAAACCCTCCTAATTGCAGCTAACCCACAAGGGATCAAGCTACCACCGACCCAAGATGAGCTACCTTCCGATGATGGTATTCCCATGGAAACCCAGCGACACGGACTGCAAATGCAGTTATTAGTCAGACCTCTCTCCGGGTGGTTAAAAACCCAAGGACGAGAAGCGTTTGTGGGGGGCAATATGTTTGTTTACTTTAGCCCCAATCAAGTGCGGAACGAAGATTATCGCGGACCTGATGTATTTGTCGTCTTGGACGTGCCTCGAAAAGAACGGAAAAGCTGGGTCGTCTGGGAAGAAGAAAAAGCTCCTGATGTGGTGATTGAGTTGCTTTCTGAAAGTACAGCCAAAAAAGATAAAGAAGAGAAAAAACTCATCTATCAGAATCGTTTGCGGGTGACAGAATACTTTTGGTATGATCCCTTTGACCCAGAAGATTTAGCAGGACATCGCTTAGAAGGAGGTGTTTATAAATCTTTAAACCCAGATGCTCAAGGCAGGTTCAGCAGCGAAATATTAGGGCTAGTGTTAGTGCGGTGGCAGGGAATTTATGGGGATGAACAAGAGCCGATTACTTGGCTGCGTTGGGCAACAGCAGAGGGGCAATTGCTCCCCACTATAGAGGAGTTGGCAGAGCAGGAAAAGCAACGGGCTGAACAGGAAAAGCAACGGGCCGAACGCTTGGCAGCAAAATTAAGAGCGCTAGGGGTTGAAGTTGATGATAGTGTATGAAATAATTGCCGGCATTGTCCACCTACAGGTCTATTTGATAATTAATTTAATGCACCTACTTAGTGGCGGGCAGTTTATGAGAGCTTATTAAATATTAGGAAGGACTGTTGACGACAATGACACCATCTGCTATTGATTTATCGACAAAATCAACGATAATCACCTGGGAAAAACTGCCAGATGATTTTATTCTACCTGACGAACCTGTGGACAACAACTTGCAACCCCTATTAGCAGCAGCTTTACGGGAATCCCTAGAATTAGCAGGACTAATTCTAGAATCGATGCTAATTGCCTCTAATTTTGGCTTGTGTGCTACCGTTAAAACTCAAACAGTTGTCAAAGCGCCTGATTGGGTTTATATTCCCTCGGTAAAACCTGTTCCTAGCGGAAAAATTCGGCGCAGTTATACTCCCCATCTTGAAGGAGAAATTCCTACCATCGTCCTAGAGTTTATCTCGGAAACGGAAGGGGGTGAATATTCCATCAACCCTCACTATCCCTATGGAAAATGGTATTTTTATGAGCAAATCTTACAAGTACCTGTCTATGGAATTTTTCAGCCAAAAACGGGAGAATTAGATGTTTATTGTTTAGTGGCAGGAAAGTATGAGCAGCAGTTGCCAGACGAGAATAATCGTTA